>JBEHYB010000047.1:0-18767 GCA_048498395.1 Pseudomonadota bacterium | reverse complement strand
ACTCTCCCCGCTGGAGGATCAGCGCGACGATCGGAATTGGAATGATCAGAAGCGCGACCGCCGCCGGCAGCGCAATCAGGTAAGTGTATTCGAGAGAGCGGTTGAAGAGATCGCGGCTCTCAGCCGTGTTACCGCTCGCGAGCGTGCGCGAGAGCATCGGCAGCAGGACCGCGCCGACCGCGAGGCCGATAATACCCAATGGCAATTGCTGGAGACGGTCCGCGTAATAGAGATAGGACACGGAACCGGCGGAGAGCAATGTGGCGAACAGCGTGTCGATGAAGATATTGATCTGCAGGATGCCCGATCCGACAACGCCTGGCCCCATCAGCTTGAAAAGCCTCTTGATCTTGTCGTCCCATGAGAAACGCTCCCAGGAGAAAGCGATCTTGTACCGGCGGACGTAGAAGATCATCATAATGAGCTGGAGCAAACCTGAAAGCGTCACGCCCCATGCCATGCCGTAGGGAATGGCGGCATCCGATCCGGGGAAGAAGTATTTGGCGATAAAGACCGCTCCGATACTGCACAGGTTGAAGATGATGGGTGCCGCGGCAAAGGGTCCGAACTTGTTATGGACGTTGAGCATCCCGCCGAAGAGCGCGGTCAGCGACATCAGCAGCAGATAAGGGAATGTGATCTGCGTCATCTCGACGGCAGGCTGGTAGCTCTCAAGCCCCGGTTTGAAGCCCGGCGCGATGATGCGGATGACCCATGGCATCGCGATCATCATCGCGAGCGAGAACAGACCAAGGATCAGCGACATCATCGTGAAGGTGCGGCCCGCGAATTCGGCAGCCTTGCCCTCGCCTTCGGTTTCAATCGTCTTTGAGTAGACGGGAATGAATGAGACAGTGAACGCGCCTTCGGCCGTGATGCGGCGGAACATGTTGGGGAGTTTGAGTGCGACGAAGAAAGCGTCGGATAACGGCCCTGCTCCCATATAGGCCGCGGCCATAATATCCCGGATCATGCCGGTCACGCGGCTAATAAGTGAGAAACCGGCAACAGTTGCCATAGCTTTCAGAAGTTTCATATGATAATCCGTAAGCCCTGGAGATAAGAATTATGCAGAATCCCGAGCAAAACTGGTTTGGCAGAAGACAGGTCAACCCGCAAGAGAAAACCCGGATGGTTCTGGACGTTTTCGACAGCGTTGCGTCCAAGTATGATTTGATGAACGACCTTATGTCGGGCGGCCTGCACCGGCTGTGGAAAGACCGTTTCATCCGCGAGATCAACCCGCGTCCAGACCTCGCCTATCTCGATGTCGCGGGCGGCACCGGTGACATTGCTTTTCGCATATATAAAGCGACCGGTGGCGAGGCGGATATAACCGTTTCCGATATCAATGCCTCGATGCTGAAAGTCGGCAAAAAGCGCGGTATCGACAAGGGTATCGTGCGCAATGTGACATGGAAGGAAGCGAATGCTGCGGAAATGCCTTTCGCCAGCAATAGCTTTGATGTCTACACGATCGCTTTTGGATTACGTAACGTAACGCTGATCGATGATGCCCTGCGCGAAGCCTATCGTATCCTGAAGCCCGGCGGCCGGTTCTTCTGCCTGGAATTCTCGCATGTCACCGAACCTTCACTGGCAAAGCTGTATGATGCCTATTCGTTCGGCGTTATCCCGCAAATCGGTAAAATCGTTGCCAAGGACGCAGACAGCTACCAGTACCTTGTCGAGAGCATCCGCGCCTTCCCTACACAGGAAAACCTCAAACAGCGCCTGCTGGAGGCCGGATTTGATACAGCCCGGTACACGAACCTGACTTATGGGGTCGTGGCCATTCATGAGGCCTGGAAACTATAATACATATTGTCATAATTTAATTTCCTAAATCAGGACAAATAACCCCGGGTATTTTGTCCACTTATGCAAAAATAACTTGAAAAATCTGCAGAATCTGCTTTTTTACCGGGACCTAGTCGCGTGGGCGGGAAGAATTCAAACCAACTTAACACGCTTAATTCCGGGTAATAGTTTTTTAATTTTAAAGAAGGACCTCCACTATGAACAAAACCACACTCACAATCATTGCTGCGGCAGTTGTTGTAGCTCTTGCAGCTTTCGGCATCATGAACAGCAAAAACACAGCTCCTGATGCTAACGGTGTAGCTCCTGCTGCTGGTGAAACAGCTTCTACAATGGAAGCAGCTCCTGCTCCTGAAGCAACTGCAACTGAAGCTGCTCAACAAGCATCTGACGCTGCCGCTACTGCAACTCAAGCTGCTGGCGATGCTTCTGCCGCTGCTGGCGACGCTGCTAAAGCTGCTACAGACGCTGCTGCTGATGCTGCTAAAGCCGGCGCAGACAAAGCTGCTGACAAAGCAACTGATGCTGCCGCTGCTGCAACAGACGCTGCTGCTTCTGCTGATGCCGCTTCTGACGCTGCTAAAGCCGCTGAAGGCACTGCAGATAAAGCTGCTGATAAAGCAACAGACGCTGCTAAATCTGCTGAGTAATTCTTACTCAACGGTATTTTGATTTTCGATTGGGCCCTGCGCTAAAAGTACAGGGCCTTTTCTTTTGGAGAACAGATGACTCTTGCGGGTAAAAATATACTTCTTGTGATCTCAGGCGGCATTGCCGCTTACAAATCGCTTGAGCTGATCCGCCTTCTCCGTAAGTCGGGCGCGAAAATCCGTACTATTTTAACATCGGGCGGCGCGCAATTCGTAACACCTTTAAGCATCTCCGCCCTTTCAGAAGACCCGGTTTATACCGATCTCTTTTCACTTAAAGATGAAAGCGAAATGGGCCATATCCGCCTGTCGCGCGAAGCGGACCTGATCGTCGTCGCGCCAGCGAGCGCAAACATGATCGCCAAGATGGCGCAAGGGTTGACCGACGATCTTGCTTCGACAACATTGCTCGCCGCAAACAAACAGATCCTCATGGCGCCCGCGATGAATCATATGATGTGGGAGAACCAGGCAACTAAGAACAACATCGAGGAACTTACTAAGCGTGGCGTTGAATTTATCGGTCCGGTCGAAGGAGACATGGCCTGTGGTGAATTCGGCATGGGCCGCATGGTTGAACCTGACATGATCCTTGCGCGTATCGCGAATTTCTTCAGCGATAAACCGCTTAGCGGATATAACGCCGTCGTCACGGCGGGACCGACTTTCGAGCCTATCGATCCCGTGCGCTTTATCGGCAACCGTTCATCGGGAAAACAAGGTTATGCGATTGCAAAAATCCTTGCAGATGAAGGCGCGGACGTAACCCTGATCAGCGGCCCGACATCGATCAAACCACCGGGGAATGTCCGTTTTGTTCGCATTGAAACGGCAGACGAAATGCTAAACGCCGCGCAGAATAATCCTGCGGATATCGCCGTCTTCACCGCCGCTGTTTCCGACTGGAAAGCTACCGCTATCGGCGATCACAAAATCAAGAAAAACGCGGGCGGCGTGCCGGACATAAAATTGCAGGAAAATCCTGATATACTGAAGACCGTTTCCCAGGCGAAAAACCGCCCGGCGCTGGTCATCGGCTTTGCCGCCGAAACCGAAAATACCCTGCAGAATGCGATTGAAAAGCTTAAATCAAAGGGTTGCGACTGGATAATCGCCAATCAGGTTGGGGACAAGTCTAATCCGGTTTTTGGCGCGGACGAGAATGAAGTTATACTGGTCTCCTCTGCAAGATCCGAAGCCTGGCCCCGCCTGTCAAAACAGGCTGTCGCGCATCGCCTTGTTCAGAGAGTAATTTCTCATATGAAGGACAAGACCCGTGACAAATCTAGCGTTGAAGACAAGCAATCCAAATAACGGCGATACTGTTTCAATCCCGCTCAAAATATGGGATCACGCGAAAGACCTGCCCCTTCCCAATTACGCAACCGCCCTTGCCGCCGGCATGGATCTCGTCGCGGCGATTGACTCTGATATTATCCTCAAGCCGCTCGAGCGTTGCATGGTCGCGACCGGTCTTTCAATTGCCCTGCCGCCAGGTTATGAAGCGCAGGTCCGTCCCCGCTCCGGTCTTGCCGCCAAGAACGGCGTGACCGTCCTGAACAGTCCCGGCACGATCGATGCCGATTACCGTGGCGAGATCAAAGCCATCCTTGTCAATCTCTCAAACGATGATTTCAAAATCGAGCGCGGCATGCGCATCGCGCAGATGGTCATCGCCCAGCACGCGCAAGCCGCATGGAATGTTGTCACCGAACTTGACGAGACTGCGCGCGGCGCAGGCGGCTTTGGATCGACCGGGACGAAATAATGACTGTGTTATTTCCGATTTTCTCTATTTGTCATTCCCGCGAAAGCGGGAATCCCTCTCGCACAAAAGGAGATACCCGTTTTCACGGGTATGACGATTAGTGTCTGTGAATTCTGTGGTTCAAAAAAATGAAACGCCCAATCATACGCCGATGATGGCGCAGTACCATGCGCAAAAGGCGGCGCATCCGGATTGTCTGCTGTTCTACCGCATGGGCGATTTCTATGAGCTGTTCTTTGAAGATGCCATTATCGCATCGACCATACTGGATATTACGCTGACCAGGCGTGGCAAGAATGAAGGCGCGGAAATCCCGATGTGCGGCGTACCGTTTCATTCGTTTGAACCATACATGGCCAAGCTGATCCGCGCCGGCCACAAAGTCGCTATCTGCGAACAGACAGAAACACCGGAAGAAGCCAAGAAACGCGGCGGCTATAAAGCGCTCGTCAATCGTGAAGTCATTCGTGTCGTTACCTCGGGAACCCTCACCGAAGACAATCTTCTCGATTCAAGATCGAACAATTATCTGGCCGCGCTCGCAGAGGTCGGCGGCCAGATCGGTCTTGCATGGCTTGATCTCTCTACGGGAGAATTCTGTGTACAGCCGGCAACACAGGCCAGAATTCAGAATAGCCTGCAGCGGATCGGTGCATCGGAAATCATCGTGTCCGATCAATTTGCAAACAATGATGTTCTAACAGAATTCAAATCCGCCCTGACAATCCAGGCCGGTGCCTATTTCGACAGCGAAAATGCGCGTATTCGCCTGCAGGACCTGTTTGGTGTCGGCACGCTTGAATCGTTCGGCGCTTTCAGCCGGGCGGAAATCACAGCGGCTGGCGTTCTGATTTCTTACGTTGAACGTACACAAAAAGGCGAACGCCCCTATATTTCACGCCCGAAACAGATTTCATTCGACGATATTCTTGAAATTGATCCGTCGACAATGCGCAATCTCGAACTTGTCCGTACAATGACAGGTGAGCGCAAGGGAAGCCTGCTTGCAGCCGTCGATCGTACCGTTACAGGTCCCGGCGCACGACTTTTCCAGACAAGATTATCCGCACCATTGCGTAACATCGCCGAGATCAACCAGCGTCTTGATGAAGTTGCAGAGCTGATCAAATACTCAGACCTGCGGCTTAAAATTCAGGAAGCGCTGAAATCCATTTCCGATATGGAACGCTGCCTGACCCGTATCAGCATCAATCGCGGCGGCCCGCGTGATTTAACGGCCTTGCGCGACGGCATAAAATCAGCACTGAATATCCGCAGCTATGTGATCGAAGCCAATTGCGCAAACGGTCCTCTGAAATCCATTTCCGATTGCCTGTCCCAATCTCCTTCCCTGTCGAATTACGCCGACAGGCTGGAGATAGCGTTGACGGACTCACCACCTTTCCTGAGCCGCGACGGCGGATTTATCAGGAGCGGTTATTCGGCAAAACTGGATGAGCTGAAATCCCTGCGCGACGAAAGTCGCCGCCTGATTGCCCTGCTTGAAACACGTTATTCGGGCATGACCGGAATCGATACGCTCAAGATTACCTATAATAACGTGCTTGGCTATTTTATCGAAGTTCCCGCCAAGCGCGCCGATAAGATGCTCGTCTCCGCCGCCAACAAGGACGCTTCATCCGATAATCCATTTATCCATCGCCAGACAATGTCAAATGCCGTTCGGTTTACGACCGCCGAACTTGCGGAACTGGAACGCGATATATCATCAGCCGGCGACAAGGCGCTTGCGCTCGAGGAACAGATCTTCGCCGAGCTTTGCAATGAAACCCGTGCAAATGCCGATGAAATCTGCAAACAGGCACGAGCGCTGGCTGCACTCGATATCGCCGCTGCACAAGCGGAACTGGCGATAGACTGGAATTACTCAAGACCGGTGCTGGAACATGGCACTGCGTTTAATATCGAAGGCGGCCGCCACCCGGTCGTTGAGCAGGCCCTGCGTAAGGAATCTGCGGCATTCATCGCCAATGATTGCGACCTGTCGCCCGATCAAAAATTATGGTTGCTCACAGGGCCGAACATGGCTGGTAAATCGACATTCCTGCGCCAAAACGCGGTGATTGCCATCCTCGCGCAGGCCGGATGTTATGTCCCGGCGAAAGCCGCACATATCGGCGTGGTCGACAAGGTTTTCAGTCGCGTCGGCGCGGCCGACGATCTCGCGCGCGGTCGATCCACTTTCATGATGGAGATGGTTGAAACCGCTTCGATCCTCAATCAGGCAACGGATAAATCTCTTGTGATCCTCGATGAAATCGGGCGCGGCACCGCGACTTTTGATGGATTGTCGATTGCGTGGGCGTGCCTTGAATACCTGCACGATATTAACAAGTGTCGCGGCCTGTTCGCCACGCATTATCACGAACTCACCAGCCTTAAGGACAAACTCAAGAGCCTTTCCTGCCACACGATGATGGTCAAGGAATGGAAAGGTGATGTGATTTTCATGCATTCCGTAGGCGACGGGACTGCAGACAGGTCCTATGGCATCCATGTCGCAAAACTTGCCGGTTTGCCGGCAGAGGTCATCGATCGCTCGACTCAGGTTCTCTCCCTGCTTGAGGAAGACGGACGTTCCGGCAAAATTACGAATATTACGAACGAACTGCCATTGTTCCAGTCGCAGCCAAAACCCGTTGTAAAGTCCTCGCCGGTTCTTGACCATCTGAAGTCTCTCGATCCGGATACGATGAACCCTAAACAGGCATTAGATGCACTTTATGAACTTAAGAATTTAAGCGGGGAATAATATATGCAGACATCAAAAATCCTGAACGCGACCGTGATCGTGACTGCGCTTGGCTATCTCGTCGATATTTATGATGTCCTGATTTTCAACGTCACGCGCGTCGCCAGCCTGACGGATCTCGGCCTCACCGGCACAGCCCTGACCGATAAAGGTCTATTAATCCTGAATATGCAGCTTCTCGGCATGATGCTGGGCGGTTTGTTTTTCGGGGTTATGGGCGACAAGATCGGCCGCAAACAATGCCTGATGGTTTCTATTCTCCTTTACTCTTCGACAACGCTTTTATGCTCATTCGTCCAGAATGCCGAGCAATATGCCGCCCTTCGCTTGCTCGCCGGGTTTGGCCTGGCCGGAGAGATAGGTGTCGGTATCGCCCTCATCTCCGAAAGCATGACCAAGGAAACGCGGACGCTCGGCGTTACGTTCTTCACAGCCGTCGGTATTTCAGGTGCTGTGATTGCGGCTCTCGCCGCAGAATTTTTCTCATGGCGCACCTGTTATATTATCGGCGGCCTTATGGGATTTGCGCTCCTTGCAACCAGAACGCTGGTCATGGAATCCGGACTATTCGAAAAAGTCAAAGAACAGGCCGTAGACCGCGGGAATTTTCTTCTTCTCCTGACCCGTAAAGATCTATTTGTAAAATATATAATGTGCATTCTTGTCGCGACACCGATCTGGTTTATCATCGGGATGATCTGGACATTGGGACCTGAAGTATCAACGGCACTTGGCTCCAGCACACCGGTCAAGGGCGCGGTCACTGTCGGGATCGGCTATGCCGGATTGATGGTCGGCGGCGGGGCTTGCGGACTCCTGAGTTACTTTTTCAAAAACCGGAAGAAAGTCATTTTCTGCTTTGTTGTTGCCGGCGCAGCCCTGCTGGCGGCCCTCCTGTCACAAAAAGCCATCACCGATATCAACTATTATTGTTTTTCATTCGCCCTGGGTCTTGCCATGGGATACTGGATCAATTTCGTATCCATCGCGGCGGAACAATTCGGCACCAATATCCGGGCGACGGTTTCGACCTCGATCCCGAATTTCGCCCGGGCAAGCCTTCTGCCGATCAACCTGATTTTCTCATCTATTAAGGGCAGTATGGGCGTTGTGCCTTCAATCAGCCTGCTGGCGGGGGTGTCTTTTGTTCTGGCCCTGATCGCCCTGTGGCGGCTTGAAGAGACTTTTCACAAAGAGCTGGACTATTTAAACGAATGACTTTAATTAGAGCCTGACGGACAGGTGGCAGAGCCCGGTTGAATGCGCCGCACTCGAAATGCGGTATGGGCGCAAGCTCATCGGGGGTTCGAATCCCTCCCTGTCCGCCATTTAATTATTTCCCGCGCTTATCTCCATTTATTACCCTGTTAATCGGAGAGCCATGTTTCCAGATCGTATCGCGCGGGGCATAGATATCGCCATGCGTTTCCGTGCGGTCATATCCGGTCGGATATCTGGCTTCCCATTTTATATCCGAGCAGCCCGCCATCAGGCCCATAGCACTACACATCAGTATAAAATTCAGCACTTTTATCATTAGCCACTCCTTCTGGTTATAAGCCACAGTCCATGTCAGGCAACTTAAGGGAAACTTAATAAAAAATATTGCATGCGAGGCATTAAATTAAAGTTCTTAAGTTTCGCATAATTTTGAACCTTCATACTTATTGTATGAGGAGATTCCCAATGCAAAATTCAGTGGCGGATGAAATCAGCGATAAGAAGTTTTTAAGCAAAGTACCTGAAGTCACGCTTACTTTCTGGATTATAAAGATTTTGGCCACTACATTAGGCGAAACAGGCGGCGATGCGGTTTCCATGTCCATGGGGCTTGGCTATCTGAGCGGCACCGCGATTTTCGCGCTTATATTCCTGATCGCGATTTCAGCCCAGATCAAGGCTAAGAGTTTCCATCCCTTTCTTTATTGGGCGACCATCATCGCGACCACGACAGTAGGCACAACTCTCGCGGATTACACAACAAGGTCTCTCGGCATAGGTTATACGGGAGGGTCGTTACTGTTATTTTCATTCCTGCTTTTATCGTTCTTTATATGGCACAAAAGCCTGGGCCAAATATCCGTCAGCAATATCGCCGATACCAAGGCCGAAGGTTTCTATTGGGTCACGATCATGTTCTCGCAGACATTGGGAACGGCTCTTGGCGACTGGACGGCTGACACCGCTTCGCTCGGTTACGCCGGGGCCGCCGTCATTTTCGGCTCATTGCTGGCAATTATTGCGCTGGCTTATTTCAAAACCGGAATTTCACGCACATTGCTCTTCTGGTCGGCCTTTATCCTCACCAGGCCACTCGGAGCCGTCGTCGGCGATTTTCTTGATAAACCTATAGATCACGGCGGACTAGCCTTAAGCCGCTATACCGCTTCCGGCGTTCTTTTTCTCGCCATTATCGGACTTATAATATTATTCAAACCAAAGGCTGGAAAAACTCATTGAATAAAGTGAATATTAGCAGCTTTCAAAACTCATACCTGAAACCGACATTAAAGCCCCATGGGCTGTCCATATGCTCTCCATTGGATCGCATGATCGTTACATAACCCTGTCGATTATTATCCGCCTGATAGATAAGACCAACACCGTATTCAAGGCTCGTTCCTTCAAGGCCGGGATCCCAATCAAGCGTGTCGGTTTTTATGTGCCCGCCAAATGACTCTTGATCTACAACTGACACGCGCGCATACGGATACCAGACAGCCCCCGCTTCATCCTGATAGGTTTTTCCGCCTTCAAGTCCTGCACGGAGCTGAATGATATCGCTATCTTCCACAGTGATTTGGGAATTCCGCCTCGTCGTATATTCCTGCCCGAAGACATGGACATGAGCTACCTGTGCCTGAGGCTGGAGGCTCCAGCCCTCATTGCCGATATCAATTCTTTTACCGACTTCGACGGACGCGCCTGTTGCCCAGTTATCATAGCTTCCTTCATGATCGTTGCCGGACGCGTCTATCGCCGTAAAATCATTGCTGAAATACTGAACCTTGGCTGTAAAATCCATATAGATTTTGTTTTTGCTGTTAAACCATGTGGCGTACAGACCCGCATAGGGCGTATCGCTTGCGCCTTCGCTGCCTAAATTATTAAAGGTACGTTCGGCTTCCCCATAACCCGCGAATACACCACCAAGCCAGCCCCCGTTTACATTAGATTCAAGAACTTTGTCCGCTCCGACATCAAAACCATTTATACGTTCATGAAATGGCAGACCCGAGACACTGTCATCGACTTCAACTTTACGGCCATAGCCGCGCGCCCATACGTCATATTCATGCTGGCCCGTTCCGGAGACGGCGGACAATCTTTGATGTCCCATACGCCGATGAAGATTGTCCAGTTGCGTGAACCAAGTATTGGACAATCCGGCCGCCGTGTTCAAGATGGCCCTTGCCGCCTCACTCGTGTTTTGCAGATTTAACGCCAGATACCATGCATTCGGGTCAGGCATCCTCGAACTGCCATCACCGCGCACGAGCTGGTATGAATAAATCCCGATATCCACGCTATCACCGGCCAGGGCGAATTGCGCGCCGCCCGTACTGCTGTCCGTTGTGGAAACGACCTGAAATGTTTTCGTGAGATCGTTCGGCGCATCGCCAGCATTCAGAAGAGTAATCGTGTGATTGCCTGAACTCGTTCCGCCTACGATTATATTGTCCGTGATATCGCTGTCTATTCTTGAGCCCATCCCGAACAAACCACCGCCGGTCAGATTGTTCGTAATCGTCAAATTATGGTCGATGGGAAGGCCGAAAATGACGGTACCGTTATTATCAAGATCATCAACCGTCTGATCAAATCCTCCCATGTTGAAAATGCCGGGACTACTGACGGTCAGGCCTGAGCTCGCCGTAATTACATTCGTAACACCCGCGGCTAACAGACCCTGTTCAACTGTTGTTGCGCCTGTATAGGTTTGCGCCGTATCCAAAAGAAACGCCGTCGAACCGGTTTTTATCAATCCACCGGTGCCCGAAATAACGCCGGAATAGACCGTGCTGCCGATACTGCCCGTCGTAAGCGTCCCGGTCCCGAGCGTGACATTCGTCGTACCGTCCAAAGAACCGATTTCATTATCGAGATTGTCAAGATCAAGCAAACCGCCATTCATATGATAGGCTGAATTTTCACTGAACGCATCGGTTACGCCGGCGCGCAGAATTCCGTCTGTAATATTCGTATCGCCCGTATGATTGCTGTCGCCTGTCAGAATGGTAGTCCCAGTATTCATCTGGTTGACCGTCAGATTTCCCTGCATGCTCGGCGCAAAATTATACGCGGCATCCGTGTGATTGAAATTGATAATGGCTGTGCCGGGACCGCCGGTGATAGTCGGCGTATTGATAATACCTGCCGCACCGCCGCCATTCTCGATATTGAGGATCGAGCTTCCACCGGCCTGTACCGCAAGATCGATACCACCGCCTGTCGTGTTTAAAATACCACCATTCTGTACAGTCAGCACGGAAGAGCCGAAAGCGCCGAGCCGCGCCGGGCCGAAGCCTTCGATATCCGGCGTATCGGTGATATTCCATGTCGCGTCATCGACTAGCATGGTCGCTGTCGTTCCCGCGCCGTTGGCTGCATAGACGGAGCCTGAATTGAGGACGGCACCATCGAGAACCGAGAGCGTTCCCGCACCGATCTGGCCTACTTTGAGAAGACTGTCGACGGTCAGGCTACTTCCCGCGCCTGTCACCGTGACCGTTCCATTGCTTCCTGCCGTCCGCGCACCGATATCCATGCTGGCGCGCGGACTGAAATGCGCCGTTCCGCCGTTTTGAATGGTTAAAACGCCGGCGCGATTTGCGAGCTGGCTGACCTCAACCGTTGCAGCGGTCGACGTAACAGTCAACGTCGATCCCACGCCATCCACCAGGATCGTGCCCGTGCTGTTTCCTGCGACGTTATTATTCGTACTTGCGCCGAGAGCAAGCGATCCGCCTATCGTCAGATCCGCTCCGTTGATAATATTAAGGGTACCATTTTGCGCTGCGCCGACTGCCGTACCACCCGATACATCCCATGTCGAATTATCAAGCGTGACCGTTCCTGCCCCGCTCGTCGCGCCCACGGCAACAGAGGCACTTGTGAGCGCTGCGCCATTTGTCACGCCGAGCGTTCCATTGCTCGTCTGCCCGATCAGAAATGAACCCGTATTCCATTGCGAGCCAGCCCCATCGACCGTAGCAGTCGCCGTAGGCGAACTGGCAGTGCCGCGGCCTATAATAGTCGCGCCGGAATTGACAACACCGCCTGAATCGATGGCAAGGCTGCCCGTACCGCTCAACCCGACATTCAAACCGACGGTGGCATTGACCGTCGACCCTGCGCCCGTCACGTGCAGGCTGCTTGTACTTGTTGCGGCGCTTGCTATCGATATACTGTTGGTGTTGATCACCCCGCCGTTCTGGACTACGGCCGCCGAGTTGCCGCCGCTCCCAAGGAGGATCACATTGTAATTCGGGTTGCCGTTGAGATTTACATTCAGTGTTCCGTTATCGACGAGAAGATTGCCCGTACTGCCTGCGCTTACCCCGAATGTCGTCGTGGTCACAACACTTACCAGACCGCCATTGGTGATATTGAGATTCCCCGTTCCCAATGCCCCAATTTTCAGGGGCGCGCCGGTGAAGGCTGCGGTCGAACCCGTTCCGCCAACATTCAGCGTGCCATTGCCGGTCGCCGCCGATCCAAGTGTCGTTCCATTGGAATTCGTGGTCGTTTCATTTAAAGTTGCGCCGTTCGTGACATTGACAGTACCTGTTCCGGCGCTGCCGATGATAAAGATACCGTTCACTTCCCACAACGATCCGGTGCCATCCACCGTCGCCGTTCCGTTTGCCCCGGCGCTTGTACCAAGCGTTGTGGTCGTGCTTAACAAACCTCCGCCTGAATTGACGCTGAGCGTACCCGCCGCCGTATCGCCAAGCTTAAATATACGCGCTACATTACCGGTCGTCGTGACTTGCGCCGCCCCACCATTATTGATCGTCGCATCATCGGTTGCAATGGGCTCATTTGCAGGGGTCCAGTTTCCGGCTGTGTCCCAGTTACCGGCACCGACGTTATTCCACAATTTGGTAACCGCAAAAGCAGGCGATGGCATAGACATTACCAGCACTATCAGCAATGCACTTTTAAACAAAAATGAATCTTTTATGTATCGCACGCCATCACCTATTTGCGAATTAGATAAGAAAAATCTTTTACGTGCCCGGCTTGCAAGGCTTTGTCTGTAATACGCGCTCTCGCCCTCATATCTTTAACGGCCGTATTTTTATATAGACCGCCAATCTTATGTAGATATTCAGGCAGATATCCTGATAAAATAATGCGCGGGTCCATGGGAATTTTCCCAGGCATGATCGCCTTTATCATTTCAAAAATGATCGTCGTGCAATTGGCAGTGATCGTATTGTAGAATTTTGGCTTCGTGGAAATTTCATGCCCCATCCGAACATATGACAAAAACAACTCTTTTCTTGCATCTGCCGGTATATCGATCGGATAACGATAAACATCTTCACCCCTTACATTTGTGCGCACATATATGATATCACGCTCATCCGCCGCAATGAGTGCCAGTTCATATTGTTTGAAAAAACCGGCAATACTGGAATAGCTCTCATTCTTTTCCTTACGTATCTCTACCGAAAAGACGAGATGATCGCCGTTCTTGAAGGCAAAACTGACCAGCGTATGCGCAATGGCCGGCATCCCCCAATACGATAAGAATAAATCCTCGCCGACTATTTCATCTACATTATAGGAACGCTGCTCCCATCGGGCATCAAAATCATTGTCGCTGCGCCAGTTGAAATCTCGCACATGGTTGAAAGTTACTATATTTCCATTCAATTTTCCGTCAGCGATATACTCGACATCCGGTGCCCAGTCCCTGTCAAGTCGTGGCCTTATCGATCCCCACCAGAATCCGAAAGCAAGCAGCGCAAGGATAAAACAGGAGATTGCAGAATGGCGATATTCCGCATGCCATATTCCCCACAGCGTCGCCAGTGTAAACAAAACCCAGACTGCGACCGCAAGTTCCTGCATGGCCGGCATCCTGTACCAGAACGCCAGGCCACAAATTCCAGCCACAATGACCAGAATAAAGGATAGAACGATCCTGCCAATTATGTGCTCTCCTCGCCCCATTTCATCACTCGGAATTTGCCTTCATTCCCCATGTATAGGCAACTCCAAGACCGCCTATGACTTGCGTGGAAGATCCATGGTCATCGACAAGCGGACTATCCGACGCATCGCCCGTCAGTTCGGTAAAGCGTACGCCGCCGCCCACATGCCAGTTTCTACTTAAATGAACCATCATCATCGGCTGAATATTAAACGACGACACACCACCGCCGGCATCAAATACAGGTATGCCGCTTGCTGCGCTTCCTGCCGGGCTTACGCCGAAATAGGTTTCATTGAAATTATCGTCAGTGTAAACCACGCTCCCTGCGATCCCAAGATCGACAGCTTCGCTCACCGGTGCCCAGTAGCGAACATAGGCGGTCGTATTCTGCCCGTTACTGACCCCGCTGGTATCCCACAAAGCGTCAACGCCAGCGACAAAGCGATTGCGCGGATCGTCATTCAGGACCCAACTGCCCGAGAGTGTGAAGCCCAGTTCAAAAGCATCGTCAATTTCTGGAAGATTTCCGACAGCATCATCATCGACATCATCATCACGCCCGAAGCGATAACGCATGGCCGGACCAAATTTAAAATTCCCGTCATCGATCAGGTTTATCGTTCCGTAATTACCGATGATTTCAATATTGCGGTAATTCCCGAATTCATACCGGAATGCGGGCAATACGCCCCATGTGTAATCGTCAGACCCCACGTAATCCGGCAGCATCCCAACACCAAAGCCTACATAATTAGCTTCAATACCTTCGATAATAGGGAATTCCGCTTCAGCTCTCGCCTGCGATGCTGGCATGGCAAAACATGCAAACATCAATATTTTGTATATACTCTTCATCGCAGTTCCTTTCATTTTGTTTAACCCGGTAACGCCACCGGATAGATGCATAAATTATAGATTCCGATAACAATCATTAATGTTGAAACGATCAGTAAGACTTTACGGATATTGAGATTATCAAATTGCTGGGCGATACCCGCAAAGAACATGGAGACTCCGAATATCACTGTATTCAGAACATAGCTGTCCGAACGAAAATTTGCCTTTTGAGCTTCCTTAAATGTGTTGTCAGCTTTTTCTTTCATATCCGATGCCTCATCCAGGAAAGCGGATTTATATTCAGGTTGAGTAAAAGGCGTTGGTTCGGCTTTAGGATTCTCCAGAGGTTTGCTGTCAATCCATGCGTCAAAGGCTGGAATAAATTCAGAACGGAACCTGCTACGGTAAAATTTTTCCAGTTCCGTCCGGCCAAGAGCATGTGCGTTCAGCCATTGCCCGAATATTTCAGCATCTAAAATGCGCATCTGTCCCGCTTCGCCGGTATTCATCGCATATTCAAGACGCGATGCCGTTGCACGACTGTAGGATTCCGTTTCAATCCCTCCCCACAATGTGGACTGGTACCCGCTCCATGACGTTGCAGCGCCGGCCAGAGAAAGCAGGATGCCTGCAATAATTTCCATCGCTTTCTCCGGTGATTTTCTCATGCTCACCTAATCCCCGCAACGATGTGAAGCGATACAAGGGACTCATATATAATCTGCAAGCCAAGTCCCACCATCAGAATTCCCAGAACTGAGAAAATAATCTGCATACCCGTCGGTGTCACAAATTTAAGAATCGGCCTGACAAAAGTCATCGCCAGAAAATTCAATACCATATTGACGACGACAAGAACCAGCACGGCCAATGTCCTTTCCGTATCCTGACTGGTGGTCAGGAATACGATCAAAGCCGCCATACCGTAAGGCGTGATAATCATCGGGAACACAACCTGCATCACCGTTGGAATGGCAACGATATTATTATCGGCATGTCCCGGCATGGCGGGCGGCGGCAGCACGATATGCAATGCCACGAGAAAAAGGATGATGCCCGCCGCTAACATTAGAATCGGTACAGATATGCTCCATTTTTCAAGAAGGAAACTTCCTGAATAGCCGCCGGCAATTGCAATGACGGTCGCCCAGAAGGCTGCATGACATGACAACCGACGCAAATGATTTGCCTCCAGATTCCGCGTTGCCTGCGCATAGGGTACAAGCAGCTTGACCGGGCCAAGCATGATAAAGAATATTGTGAATATATGCGCAAGATCGACTGAATAGTTCATATCATTTCCCCTATTTAAAAATCATCCAAAGTGTACTGCCGGCACCAAATATGATAATGGCGAGTGTCAGGATCAGCATTGACAGCTCTGGCCGCTGATAGGTCATCGTATCGATCTGCTTTGTTACAACCCGGTAACGCCAATACGACCAGATAAGTGTTGCGACCCCAAGAACTGCCATCGCTGCTCCCATAACTTGCACATCTTCCAAAGCAGGATGCTCAAAATGCCGCTCCGGCATTAAATTACTTTGCACCAGACTGACACTGAAACGATTAAGGGTGATGCCAAGGCTTATCAGGGAAACAGCCGTTCGGACTTCGGACAAATGCGTTCTTTCATTCGACATGTGGGAGCGCACGAAAGACAGATCCGTTCTATGTTCTGAGAGATCGGTTCTATGATCGGACAGCCCGGTCCGATGTTCCGACATTTCTGTACGGAATTCCGACATGCGCGTACGGTATTTTGAAAGCTCCGTCGATTTGTCTATGCCGGATTCTTCAAGTTTTTTCCTCATTTCCGGGGTCAGCTCGGGAAATTCCGGCGGCAGGTCGGGAAGATCGCCAGGAACTGGCGGCAAACTAGATTGAGAGGGTGTTTTTTGACGCTGCTCGGCCATGATTAACTCCTTTTAGCTTCTGCGCATTCTTCCTTGAGATCGCGCTCCAGAAAATAATTGAGAAATGTTCTTATGAATGCGATGGCGGCAAGCTGGCCGATATCGTCCCAGGTCGGCGAGATCGCGGTGCGTATAATGTCAGCGGCGAGCGTGAATTCGAGGCCAAGTAAAAGCCAGCGGGCAAAATTCTGCCACGCATCGCGGCGTATACCTTGCGAAACCTGCCGGATCAGCCAGGGTTGTATAATCCGGCAAACCGTTTCCAGTGCGCCGAGGGCAATAATAATGACGGCTATCGCCTCGACCACCAGCGAGATAAATTCAGCGACTTCACGAAATATTCCAATCATTGCATCTTCCTCCTGATGCAACGGAATCCAAGATGGGATGTAGAAGTATCAATCGGTTGCGCCATTCGCGCGGCCGGCCGATAACGGCGGCAATAATTTGGCGCGCAAAGATGCGATCCGCCTTTCATCACTTTACGCGACACGTGTGCGACATCATTGGCATCCTTGCTTTCTTCTTCACGGGCACCACGCGGATTATTTGGGATGCAGCATGCTTTCTGCTCTTTTTCCGGATGCCTGGATGAATACCAGCTGTCCGTCCACTCCCAGACATTGCCGATCATATCGACAAGCCCATATCCGTTAGCAGGGAAAGCTTCGACGGGAGACGTTCCATCAAACCCGTCTTCCGATAAATTCTGCCACGGAAATTCGCCTTGCCAGGTATTGGCGCGATACATTCCGTCAGGTGTCATTTCATCACCCCAGGCGAATTCCGCCTCGTTCAATCCGCCGCGCGCCGCGAACTCCCATTCAGCTTCGGTCGGCAATTCCTTACCCGCCCATGCAGCATAGGCAACTGCGTCCTGGTAAGAAATATGCACAACAGGATGAAAATCCTTATTCCTGATATGACTTCCCTTGCCCTGCGGATTCTTCCAATTAGCCCCTTCGATATATTGCCACCACTGATAATGATTTCTTAAATCTACGCGATGCGGCGGCTTCACAAAAACGGCGGATGCAGCCATCAGCATTTCCGGCAGCGCGCCGGGATAAAGCGACGCATCCGGCTCTTTTTCACAGAAAGTTACATATCCGGTTTCATCGACAAACCTCGCAAATTCCCGGTTGGTCACGGGCGTGCGATCCATCCAGAATCCGTCTACTTTCACCGGATGCGCCGGAGCCTCTTCAGGATAATGATGATCGGATCCCATTATAAAAGTCCCGCCGGATATCCAGATCATATCGTCGCCAGCCTCAGGCTCTTCTTTTACGCGTTCAGCTGCATTTTTCATTTCAAATCCCCCAAGTCCGGAAAAACCGTGGTTCCATCACGTCCTATCATATAAGCGGCCTGGATCTTCATATCCTTGAAGGGGATGAGGCGACTGTTAAGACTGTCGAGGACGATATTCTGCGTTCCGGTATCGGCAAGAAGAACGGCATGCGGCGTTCTTTTCCCCTGATATTGGATATAACCAACCAAAAGATGGAGGCGGTTGAGCGGCCAGCCGGTACGATAAAGCGCCATGGCTTTCAGAATGGCGATATCTTCGCAATCGCCGCCGGATTTAATGGTTTCGAACGGAATCGCCCAGTAATCGCTCTTGTGATAATGGGCATAGTCGCTGCGGTAAGGAACAGCCCTGTTCGTGATTTTATTTATATAATCCAGATGTTCGATAGGATCGCTATTCGGCGCATACCTGACCGCGGACCACCACTTCGAGATTCGCGGGTCGCTGGAATTCATGATCTCGCCGACCGTTGCCTGCGCCATGACAAAAACACTGTGCAGCAGCGCATCCGCATGATCC
>JBEHYB010000046.1:0-18939 GCA_048498395.1 Pseudomonadota bacterium | reverse complement strand
TCATTTTCCATGTCAATAAACGGGGCATGTCTCAGTTTCAGCACTCATAGTTCCTAACTGCTTTCCCCGCGAAAGCGGGGACCTTATCTATGCTTCCGAAAAGGTCCCCGCTTTCGCGGGGAAAGAAGAAATATTCCCTCGCCATAGGTCATATTAGGGGATTGGCAAAAAAGGGCTGATTCATGTAAAAGATAACCTCCATTTCAAAGGATCCCGTATGACAGCCACCAATTACCAAAAAGCCCGCGAAAGCATGGTTGTTTCCCAGCTTGAGCCATCAGGTATTACCGATAAGCGCATCGTCGAAGCTTATCGCGAAGTTCCGCGCGAAGCCTTTCTGCCTGAAGGCATGAAAGCGGTCGCTTATCTGGACGAGTCCATCCAGCTGGGCAATGGCCATAGCCTGCTTGAGCCTTTGCTGCATGCTTCGATGGTAAAAGAACTTAACATTCAGTCTTCGGACAAAGTTCTGGATATCGGCGATGTCACCGGTTATTCCGCCGCAATCCTGTCAAAACTTTCTGACGCTGTGTCTGTCTGGAACGGGCAGAACGCGCCGGCGACTTATGATTGCATTCTGCTCAATGGTGCGGTCGCAGAAATTCCGGATGCCCTCATGTCCCAGTTGAATGCAGGAGGCCGTGTGGCGGCTATTGTCGTGCCAGGCGGCAAAGCCATAGGTCAGATTGTCGTCGCGACGCGCGAAGACAACGGTACTATCTCGAAACAAATTCTTGATGATGCCGTTGCTGCGTATCTGCCAGGACTGGAACCAAAGCAGGAATTCATTTTCTAATGATCCGTAATTTTTCCAAACTGTTTCCGGCGCTGCTTTTGTTGAGCGTTGCTTTACCTGCCTATGCGCAGGATAAGGAGATGACGGTCGATGACGTGCGCAAATCCGCGACGAAATCGATGACCGAGCTCGTGCCGGTCGACACCAACAACGCGCTTTTCTACAACGCGCTTGTTTCGACCTATGAGAAAAATCCGCGGCTTAAGGCTGCGCGCGCGCAAACCCGTGCCGTGTTCGAGCAATTGCCGCAGGCGGATGCCGGCTGGCGGCCTACTGTTGGTGCTGAAGCCAAGATCACGTATTCGGATATCAACACGGAAGCGAAAGGCGCGGCAGCGGCCTTTACGACTGACGGCAGCAATACAGGAAAAGACGCGGCGCTGACACTGTCGCAGCCTCTCTATAGCGGCGGCAGCACGCAGGCCGATGTGAATGCGGCGAAAAATACGATCAAGGCGCAGATCGCCAATCTCGATCTGACCGAGCAGGAAGTTTTGTTATCCGCGGCGACGGTTTATCTCAACGTGCTGCGCGACGAAGCTTTGCTCAAGCTCACGCTCAACAACAAGGATGTTCTCTCCCGCCAGTCGGACGCGACGCACCAGCGTTTCGAAGTGGGCGAACTGACACGTACGGATGTTTCTCAGGCCGAAGCGCGTTCGGCAAAAGCAGACGCAGAAGTCATTACGGCGCAAGGCAATTTGAAATCATCCCGCGCGCGTTTCGAACAGATTATCGGTTACCAGCCGGAACAGCTCGGCTTTCCGACGCTACCGCTCGATATCCCGACAAGTCTCGACGAGGCTGTGAACTTCGCGGAAAAATGGAACCCGGGCGTTCGTGCCGCGCAATACGCGCAGCAGGCTGCGCAATATGACGTGCACAGTATCTATGGCGAGCTGCTGCCAAGTCTGTCGATCGCAGGCCGCGCCGAGAAAGCCTATGAGCCGAGCGTCGGCATCGACAATCAGGATGCGAGTTCGATAGGCCTTGTCGCGAGCGTTCCTTTGTATGAAGGAGGCGCGACACGGTCGCGTGTGCGCCAAGCCAAGCAGACCGCCAATCAGCGCATGGAAGAAATCGCCCAGGCACAGCGCGCGACCCGCGAAGCGGTCGTGAGCGCATGGGAAACGCTTGCCGCGACCAAAGCCGAGAAAGAAGCCCGCAAATCGCAGGTCGAGGCGGCGGAAGTCGCCCGGTTCGGGGTGAAGCAGGAAGCCGATCTTGGGGCACGGACGATTCTCGATACGCTGGATGCCGACCAGGAACTCCTGGACGCGAAAGTCGCTCTGGTCGAAGCAGCCAGGGATGAGATGGTCGCGCTCTATACGCTGGCGGCCGCCATGGGCATATTCGACCCGAAAAACCTTGGATTTGGTGATAAAATACCTGATTATAATAAGGAAGTTGAGGATGTCCGGGGCAAGGTTTTCAGCACGTCTATCGCGCCTTCTGGGGGTAAATAGGGGTGGGGTCTGTGGATAGAGTCTCCCCCTGAATAAAATCCTGCTTTGACAAGGGCTTATCCTTGATACAAAATGCGTTGGTCTAATTCTTTAGGCAATCTCTATAAAATTCTGGGCAAACCTTTCAAGGTAATTACTAGTATATGGCTGCAAAACCCGAACAGGAACCCTCCATCGAGGAAATTCTAGCCTCTATTCGCCAGATCATCTCGGACGACGATCAGCCACGTAGTGCTGATGTCGACCTGACTCAGGGGCCTGAAGAGAAATTCGTGATTCCGGTTGCAGAGCCTGAACCGGAGAAGCCTGCGCCTGTCTCATCATTTGCCGACGTGCTTGAATTGACAAACGAAATCCCGGCCGAAGAAAAAGTTTTCAAGCACGAAGAAGAGAAATTCACGATACCGGTGGCAGAGCCTGTCGTTGCAGCTCCGCCGCCACCTCCACCACCGCCTCCTGCGCCGCCCAAAGCTCCGCCGGTCGCAGCACCTTCTTTCGCGGGGACAGAGAGCATGGTCGATTCAATATTCAGCAATACCGCAGCCGAAGCCACGGCGAGTGCTTTCTCGAAACTTCTCGGCAATATGCCGGTGGAACGCGAAGAAAACACGGCGATGTACGCAGGTGGCCGCGTGACGCTCGAAGACATCGCAAGAGACCTGCTGCGCCCGATGTTGAGCGACTGGGTCAACAATAACGTGCCGCGCCTGGTCGAGCGCCTCGTTGAAAAAGAGCTTGAGAAGCTCACGAAACAGTTCAAATAATAAAATTGACATAATTTTATCGCCTGTTTAATTTCAGCCTGTATTTAAAGGCTGAGTAGAACCATGTTCGATAACCAGAAAATTCCTGTGGCGCAGATCGATGAAGAGATCCTTCGCCCGGCGCAGATCTTTTTAACTTCACAGTTCCAGCATTCGGCCTCGCGGGGCCATCATGCCGAGAACACGAGCCGCAATACTCTAAGCTATGGGTATGATTTTTTCCGCATGAGAAATAATGATTTCCGTCCGCGGCCCACACCGCAAATATTGAAAGATGTGTGCGCGTCAGCCGTTCAGAAACTTGAAGAAGTCATATCAAGAAAATTGCCGTCCGTGTCCGCTTTCAACAGCTGTCTTGTCTCGCTTTATGAGCGGGGTGGAAAGCTTGAGCCGCATGTCGACACAGCAAAAGATTTCAGCCGGAGTAAATTTTATTTCGGCGATGACATTATCGGGGTTGTGATAAACGCAGATACAAGCGGCAAGCTTTATGTTCAAAAGCAGATTAACGGTATAAGGCCGGTATTTGACGAGGCGAGAGGCTGGGTCGTGCCGGAACAGGACGGTTGCGCGGCGCTTCTGACCGGGAGAATGCGTCATTATCCGTATATGCACGGAGTGACGGAAGTGGCTGAACGGCGGGTTTCCATTACCTTCAGAACTGTCGAATTTAAATAGCTGAAATCGCCGGAAACCCTTGCCAGACGGGGTTCGGGGCATTAAAAAGTTAGGCTGAAATCATTGTCATGTCGACCGTAGCGGAGACATCTCACCTACCAAAGATGAGATCCCTCGGCTTCGCTCGGGATGACGTTATGCAGGATTAAATATGCTCGATAAAAATTTCGACCCGAAACAGATTGAACAGACCCATTACAAGAAATGGGAAGCCGCCGGTATTTTTGCCGCGCATCCGGAAAGTTCAGCCAAGCCTTTCGTCATCATGATGCCGCCGCCGAACGTGACGGGTTCGTTGCATATGGGGCATGCGCTTAACAACACGCTGCATGATATCCTTGTTCGTTATAACCGCATGCATGGCCTTGATACGTTGTGGCAGCCGGGAACCGATCACGCGGGTATTGCGACGCAGATGGTTGTCGAGCGCAAACTCGCCGCCGAAGGTCAGAACCGCCGCGATATGGGACGTGAGAAATTTCTTGAGAAGGTCTGGGAATGGAAAGAATTTTCGGGCGGCACGATTACATCACAGCAACGCCGGTTAGGCACAACGCCTGATTGGGGGCGTGAGCGTTTTACGATGGACGAGGGTATGTCGGCCGCCGTGCGCAAGGCATTCGTCGAGCTTCACAAAAAAGGTTTGATCTACAAGGATAAGCGCCTCGTCAACTGGGACCCTAAACTCCACACAGCGATTTCCGATCTGGAAGTCGAGCAGCGCGAGATGAAGAGCAATATGTGGTATATCAATTACCCGGTTGAAGGCTCGACAGAACGCTTTATCACGATCGCGACGACGCGTCCTGAAACCATGCTTGGCGATACGGCGATCGCGGTTCACCCGGAAGATGAGCGTTATAAAGACCTGATCGGCAAGTTCGCCGTTCTGCCTGTCGTTGGCCGTCTGATCAAGATCGTCGCCGACGATTATGTCGATCCGGAAGCCGGAACAGGGGCGATGAAAATTACGCCTGCGCACGACTTCAATGACTTTGAACTGGGCAAGCGTCACAATCTTGAGCAGATCAATATTTTCGACATCAATGCGCATATCAATGAGAACGCGCCGTCCGAATATCGCGGTCTTGAGCGTTACAAGGCGCGTGAGAAAATTCTGCAGGAACTTGAAGAGCAGGATCTGCTGGTCAAGATCGAGCCTGTGACAAACAAGGTTCCGCATGGCGACCGCTCGGGCGTGGTGATCGAGCCGTTCCTGACGGATCAATGGTATTGCGATGCGCAGACAATGGCGAAGCCCGCCATCGAAGCGGTTGAAACCGGTAAAACGAAATTCGTGCCAGAGAACTGGGACAAAACCTATTATGAGTGGATGCGCAATATCCAGCCGTGGTGTATTTCACGCCAGCTGTGGTGGGGCCACCAGATCCCGGCCTGGTATACGCCGGACGGCGAAGTGTTCGTGGCCGAGACCGAAGAAGAAGCCTACGCGCAAGCCAAGGCTAAACTTGGCGACAAGGTTAAACTCAAGCGCGACGAGGACGTTCTCGATACATGGTTCTCATCCGCGCTGTGGCCGTTCTCGACGCTGGGCTGGCCGGAAAAGACTCCGGAGCTTGATAAATATTATCCGGGTGACGTGCTGATCACCGGCTTTGACATCATCTTCTTCTGGGTCGCCCGCATGATGATGATGGGCCTTCACTTTATGGGTGAGGTGCCGTTCAAGACGGTTTATATCCATGCGCTCGTGCGCGATGCCAAGGGGCAGAAAATGTCCAAGTCGAAAGGCAATGTCGTCGATCCGCTCAACCTGATGGATGAATACGGCGCTGATGCGCTGCGCTTTACACTGGCCGCGATGGCGGCGCAGGGCCGTGACGTTAAAATGTCCGAAGAGCGTGTCGAGGGATATCGTAATTTCGCGACGAAACTCTGGAACGCGACGCGTTACTGCGAAATGAACGGCTGTAACCCGCCGGGCAATGATTTCAACCCGTCGAGCGCGCAGCATACGATCAATCGCTGGATTATCGGGCAGGTCGCCGATACCAAGAAGGCGATTGAAACCGCGATCGAAGCTTATCGCTTTAATGATGCGGCGAATGCGATCTATCAATTCGTCTGGGGTACGTTCTGCGACTGGTATGTCGAATTCACCAAGCCATTGCTGAACGAGAACAACAAGGACGAAGCGACGAAACAGGAAACCCGCGATACGACGGGATGGGTTCTCGACCAGATCCTGCTGCTGCTAAACCCGTTCATGCCGTTTATCACCGAAGAGCTTTACGAGAGCATCGCAGTTCGTCCGAAGGGCGAATTCCTGATGACGCAGAGCTGGCCGCAATATGATTCAAAAGCCTATAACGAAAACGCGGCGGCTGAAATCAATTGGCTGATCCGCGCGATCACGGAAATCCGCTCGGTGCGCTCAGACATGAACGTACCGCCGAAAGCGATGATCCGTCTTCTGGTGCAGGGGGCTTCAACCGACACCAAGGCACGCTTTGCTGCCTATGACGAAGTTCTGCGGCGCATGGCGAGGATCGAGAATGTCGAGATGACGAGCGAGGCTCCGAAAGGCTCGATCCAGACCATTCTGGACGAAGCGACCCTGATCCTGCCGATCGCCGATATTATCGACCTCGACAAGGAGCGCGTGCGCCTGCAGAAGGAGATCGAGAAGTTAACGTCAGATATCAGCAAAATCGACCAAAAGCTTGGAAATGAAGATTTTATCTCCCGTGCCTTGCCGGAAGTGGTCGAAGAGCAGAAATCCCGTAAAACCCAGGCGGTTACGACCCTTAACAAGCTGTCCCAGGCATTAAAACAGCTCGGTGCGGCATAGTTATAGAAATATATTGACATAATACATAATTAGCCTGTAATGTCTCCCCAATTCGAGGGAGATGTTACATGTTTAAAAAAGCTCAAACACAGCCTGCAGAAGCTCAAAAACCATATATGAGCACCCCGCTTTTTTATTCCCTTGGTCCCGTCGCGGGACTGATGGGCGCGGGTATGGTCTTTATGGGAGCCCAGACATCTGAAATTCTTGCCAATCACGAACTTGCAGCCCCAATGGCCGAGAAAGTCGCGTTAGGTATTTACGGTGCCGATATGGTTGCGGCCGCAACAACCAATCATTACACGGCGAAACAGATCGAGCAGGCGCAGGCGCGCGGCGCGGCCAAAATCGACGAACTGAAAATCCGTTACAATACCGAATGCAAAAAAACGACCCCTGATGCCTTTGATGCCAAAACCGGCGAGGGCAGCGATATCTACCTATGTCCCGTCAAAGTGACGGCACAGCTTGTCCCGGCCATGAACGGCGACGCGCCGAAATACAAGGTTTCATACCAGTTCAACCAGACCAAAGCGGCGAGCGATGCCCTGATGGAATACCGCAAACTTCACATGGAAGCGGATGCGAAAATCGCTACGGCTGAAGGAAAATTGCAGACTGCTGCTCAAATCAAGGAGAATGCCCCGAATGTAGCCTTTGCAGGCTTTGGCGTGCTTGCCTTGACACTTCTCGGCCAGGGAGCTGCGGGCCTGATACGCCGCCGTGAATATGGCCCGGCCTAGACTGTAAACAAGAATTCCTCCTGAATAAAAAGCCGCCCTCAATGGGGCGGTTTTTTTAGTTTAAGGGGAATAGAGAAAAATTCTTCTTTCCCCGCGAAAGCGGGGATCTTTTTCAAAGCACAAAAGTAAGATCCCCGCTTTCGCGGGGAAAGCATGAAGGATTCAATCAAACTGAGGCATATTTTCTCGTCATGCCGATGAAAATCGGCATCCAGATGGGACGATCTATCTGGATCCCGGCTTTCGCCGGGATGACGGGAAGGGTTGAAGATTTGATTGATTAACCAGCGTTGAGCTGCATTTCGACGCGCTGCGCGATCTTGCTTTCCGAATTGCGCCAGAATGGAGAGATCAGTATTTTCGTGCTCGGACCGCCTTTTTCCTCGATATGGGCATACATTTGCGCGACCGTGCGTGCGCGCTTGTTCTCGTCGAAGAACATGTGATGGTTCTGTTTCTGCGTTCTTTTGTTGACGAAGTCCTTTGCGGCCTTGTTCGGGTTCTCGCGCAGGGCCAGCATGATATCGGGACGCGCGCCCAGGAAGTGGGCAACATAAAGATCGGCTTCGGTGAAATTCGTAATCTGCTTGCCGTCGGCGGCGAGCATTTTATCCACCCGGCGCATTTTCTCGATCAGGTTCATGCTGAAGAGCGAGACATTGACCCAGCTGTTATAGCACTGGTCGAGCAGATACGGGTTTTGTCCTTTATGCGGGCGGTAGCCGACGATGCTGCGGTTCTTGCGGTCCTTGCCGATAATGAATTTCTCAACCTTGCTGTGCAGGTCGAGGCCGAGCATATCGCTGTGTTTATAAGCCATTTCAGGCAGGGCCTGTTTCGGCATCAACTGGCCGAGCCCGCAGGCTCCGGTATGATCATTTACGGCGTTCTGATCGCCCTTCGATTCATTCCAGACGATTTTCTTGAGCGTATCTGCGGGCACGCCGATCGTCTTTTGCGCGAACAGATAAGCCTCGTCCGGCGACATCGTGTCGTACCATCTATGGCCCGCAGTTTTTTTCTTCGACGCTTTATGCGATTTCAGTTTCGGTTCTATCGTTTCGCTTTCCTCAATCGGCTCGTCCGGCAGGAGGTTCGAGCTGAAGTCGCGATCGATGCCGCCGTTGAAAACGGTCGGACCGCTGAATGAATAACCTGTTTCTTTTTCGACCTCGTCGATTTCGGCATCGCTGGCTTCGGCCAGAAAGTCGGTTGCGCTGATTTCGCCCTGAGGCTTAAGTCTGGCGGCCTGGCTCAGGGAGGCTGAGGGCTTGATGGCATTCCCGGTGCTTGAGGCGGCCTGACGGGGCAGGGAGCTGAAAACACCAACGGCTGCGCCCGAGGCCAAAGTGGCCCCGAATATCCCTAAAAGGCTGCGGCGTGAGTGTATCATGGGCATTATATTTACCATAATACACATATGGAAACAACAAAAAAAGACCCCGGAAGTTGCCTTCCGGGGATCAGTTCTACCTCATCAGGATTAACCTGAAACTTGTTGAAATAATTAGGCTTTTTCGCCTTCTTTTTTGTCAGCCTTTTTAGCTTCGGCAGGGTGGCCACCCAGGAATGTACCAAAGCGTTTTTCGAATTTCGAAAGCTGGCCTTTTTCCATGATTTTCACGGTGCCGCCCTTCCAGGCAGGGTGTGACAATGGATCAATGTCCAGCTTCATTACATCGCCTGGTTTACCCCAGGTCGAGTGGGTCATGTATTCTGTACCATCAGTCATTACGACTTTGATTTCATGGTAATCGGGGTGGATATCGGCTTTCATATAGTGCTCCTGAATCTTGTGAGGCAAGTATATACCAGTCGGGCCCGTGATTTTGCAAGAAGTTTAAAAAATATTTTTTTCTATTAAAATCAATAAGTTAGTATTTGTCAAAATCACTATTTGTTTTTGACATAAGCGCCGTGTTAAGCATTGGCCATGGCGGCGGATCTCCAATCACAATTCACGGCAAACAGTTCAATCCAGAGGCCTGAGGGCAAGGCAGATTTTCTCCAAACTCTTGAGAAGTGCGGATGGAAAAGATTAAGACCTCATCATATCGATATCGACGTTCTTGTATCTCCCGACCGCAAACAGGTTGCGCGGGTGGCGCATGACTATGGATTTAGAATTTATGCCGATTTGTGTCAGCGTCATCCCGGTAATCCGTATCTGCAAAAAGTATATGAGCATTTCACGCTGGAAGATGGAGCGCATGTCGCGATCATGGAGCGTCTGCTTTGTTGCAGAGACCTTGATAAATATAACAGGAAGGTCGAGCAGGCCGCCCATCTCTACAAATTTATAAATCATGGTTATGAGTATCCGAGACAGGCCGATGCATTTTTTGCAGATGCACAATTAGCAGATACTTTGAGAGCTTTGTTTTGCAGTATCGATTTTTATAACAGCCCTGACAAAATATGGCTCAGTCCTTCTCTTGATACGCATAGCGATAATATCATGATGCGTAAAATGCCGGATGGAACGCTTCATCCTGTATTGTCGGATCCATTTCAGGGATGTGATGGTTTGCTGGAGGACGGGGAAGTTATCGAGCTGCTAAACCCCTGGGGGCTTTATTTAAGAAGGCGGCTGGGATTGCCAGATCCTGCGTATTTGCAGGGTCTGCCGCGCTTTCAGGGTAATGCCTGGATTCTCGATTAAGCTGCTTTTGAATTTGCAGATTGTGCCGCCAGCGATTTTCCTGCCGAGTTCAAATCCTTGAAAGCTTCATTCAGGCGTTCGACGATGCCTTTTTCGCCTTCACGCAGCCAGGCGCGAGGATCGTATTCCTTTTTGTAAGGCTTGCCCGAGGCAGGATCGATCTGGTGTTTGAAAGCCACGGCATTTTTCTCGACATATTTGCCGACAGCTTCTGAGAAGGCGAACTGAGTATCGGTGTCGATGTTCATTTTGAAGACACCATAGTTCAGGCTTTCGGCGATCTTGTCTTTTTCCGAACCCGAGCCGCCGTGGAAGACGAGGTCAAGCGGGTTTACGCCAAGACCGCGTTCTTTTTGCACGAGCGCCTGGGAATTTTTCAAAATTTCCGGACGCAGTTGCACGTTGCCCGGCTTGTAAACCCCATGCACGTTTCCGAAAGAAGCGGCGACCGAGAAATTGCCGATTTTGGATAAAACATCGTAAGCCGCGAGAACATCTTCAGGCTGGGTGTAGAGTTTTGAGTTATCGATATCGTCCGAGCCTACACCGTCTTCTTCGCCGCCGGTGCAGCCGAGTTCAATCTCGATGCTCATATCGATTTTTGCCGCGCGCTCGAGGATACGGGCTGAAATTTCGATGTTCTCATGCAGCGGCTCTTCGGAGAGGTCGATCATGTGGGAGCTGAATAAAGGTTTGCCGTGCGTTTTATAATAGGCTTCGCCGTGTGTGAGCAGGGCTTCAACCCATGGAACCAGTTTCTTGTTGGCATGATCGGTGTGGAGGACAACGCAAACGCCGTAATGTTCGGCGAGCAGGTGGACATGCTGGGCGGCGGAAACCGCGCCTAAAACCTTGGCCTGGAAACTGTCGGCCATTCCTTTGCCGGCGTAGAATTCCGCGCCGCCGTTTGACAGCTGGATGATGACATCGGATTTATTCTTTGCGGCTGCTTCAAGAACCGCATTGACCGTATTGGTGCCTGTGACGTTGACCGCAGGAAGCGCGTATTTGCCGTCCTTGCAGGCTTTAACAAGTGCCAGATATTCTTTACCGGTAACAACGCCAGGTTTTAGTGAAGCAGACATTTCAATTCCTTTAAGCTGAAAAAACGAAAGCCAGCATACGAGGTGCTGGCTTGTTGGGCAATCTATTTGAAATCACTTAATTGGCAGAAGGTGCCGCAGGTGTGGAACCTGTATCGATTTTAACAGTGTTCGAAACAGACGCGCCCACAACTTTGTCCTCGGCTCCGAGCTGGAGCAGGAAAGAACGAAGTTCTGCTGGCATTGTGTACTGTTTAGTCATCTGTATCGTTCTTGTTAAGTAAGCCTTCTTCTACAAGACCATCCAATGCGCGGGCATTCGTGGTCTGGGAACCTTCATAAGACCTGCTTAAAAGCTCTTGCTTTGAAGCGGATCCCAGATCTGCCATCGTAGCCATGAGCTTCGCATCACGCAACGTCGGTTTGTGGTCCTTGAATACAGATATATACCCTTCCAGGAACTTTTTCAACTTTTTATGTGAGTTATCGAAATAATCCAGGGCTAATCCCAAGTTTTTCTTGGAATATCCGCAAGTTACCATGTGAATAACCCGTCCGTCCTCCAAACCGGGGTTGCGCAAAACACAGCCCTGATCATAAAGCCACTGGATATCCCGGTTGATCGTATGCTTGTCGATTTTAAGTCTTTCCATGACTTCGGACTGGGTCGTCTCGGGGTGTTCATCAATATCCGCTAATATAACGGCCCGGCGCAGCGTGCAGGAAGGATCGCCCCCAAGCGCATCCACCAGATGGTCGAGAACCAGCCCCATACGCTGGATATGGCTGGCACTGGCCTGGTTGTGAGCTGATTTAAGTCCATTGGTGGGCATGGGGTTATTATAGGCTGAAACTTTCAAAAAAACATGAAAAAGGGACGAAGCCGGGGCCTCGTCCCTTTTTGTGAATAGGAATTCTTAGAATTTATAGTTCAGCGCCATACCGCCGATGATGACATCGCCGTCAGTATCCGCGCGAACGGCTGCAAGGCCGCCGTTACGCGAGAGGTTGATCGTTTCCTCGGCTACGTTGATGTAGGTCAGGTTCATGTCGAGGGACAGCCTGTCATTCATCTTGTAAGTTGCGCCACCTGAGAACCAGGTGCGATCGCCGTCAGGGGTTCTGGTCGTACGGTATTCGTCCGTAGTCGGGGTGTTGTCATACTGGAGACCGCCACGGAACGTCCATGTCGGGGAGTAGGCGTATTCCGCGCCGATCGCATAAGACCAGACCGCCTGATAGTTTTGAGGAACGGTGCTGATCGTTGCGCCTGTTGCTGCGTTTCTGGCTGTGATGGCTTCGAAGTTGTTCCATCCCATCCAGTTTGCCTGACCCATCAGGGTCCATTGGCTGTTCAGCTCATGCGACAGACCGATAGAGGCGATATCCGGTGTAACCAGCGATGCATCGGCAGCAACAAAAGTAAGGGAGCCCGGAGCTGTCGTGTTTTCAACCAGAACGTGGCCTTGCAGATCGTAGTGAACGGCTGAACGATAGTTCAGGCCGAGAGTTGTCGTTGGCAGCACGTGAAGCTGTGCGCCCAAAGTATAACCTACACCCCAGTCATCGCCTTTCAGCGTGGACGTACCGTTATTACCTTGATAAGCGGCAGAGGTCAGTTCCGCGTTTACGTACTGGGCGTTGATACCGGCACCGAGAGACAGCCAGTCATTAACTTTGTAAGCGAGGGTTGGCTGAACATCGACCGTTCTCAGTTCGCTCTTGACGGAGTCAAAGCGGCCAAAGAAGTCAGGATCGTATTTGTTCGCAAGACCAAATGGCGATGTCACGCCAAGACCGGCCCATAGGCCGTCAATGGCAGAAATAGGTATCGCGGCAAAGCCCGATGGAACAGGTGAAAGATTGAAAGGATTTCCACCGTCGTTATTGTAACCTGCGTAAGTCGCAGAACCGAGGAAAGTGGATCCTGTATTATCAAGCGAACCGTTCGGTGCGAGCAGCTGAACGCCGAGAGTGCCGATCGGGCCGTCAAGCGCGGTCATACCGGCCGGGTTGAAGAATATTGTTGAGGCATCTTTTGTATGGGTGGCTGCGCCGGAATAAGCGGCACCGCCTGCGGATGCAGATTGCTCCTGGATATAAAAACCGGCAGCGTGCGCAGAAGTAGAAATCAGAAGTGCGCCGGCAAGAGCGGCGAAGAGATATGATTTATTTTGCATTTGAACCCCAGGGAAAAAGTGATGGACTATATAAAAAATACCAACGGGCTGGAGTCCGGTCAATCCGTTGCACCTGTTGCCGTGCAGCAATGAGTTCAAATGTATTTAAGGTGTATCTAATATGACACAGGTTTATTAAAGCTTTCTTAATAAAAAAGGCGCATCCGGAGATGCGCCTTTCATCAAATCTGTTTGTGGGCGGATTTTAGAGTTTCGCCATTTTGACCGCTGTATCAAGCATGCGGTTCGAGAATCCCCATTCGTTATCGTACCAGGTCATAACGCGCACCATCGTGCCTTCGATGACTTTCGTGCCTTCCAAAGAGAAGATCGAAGAACGCGGGTCGTGGTTGAAATCGGTCGATACCAGCGGCTCGTCGTAGTACCCGAGTATGCCTTTGAGCGGTCCGTTATCGGCGGCGGCTTTGATTGCCGCGTTGATTTCATCGACTGTCGTCGAGCGTTTAGCAACGAATTTGAAATCAACCACAGAGACGTTAGGTGTCGGTACGCGGATCGAAACGCCGTCGAGCTTGCCGTTCAGTTCAGGAATAACCTTGCCGATCGCTTTTGCTGCACCGGTAGATGAAGGTACCATGTTCAAAGCCGCGGCGCGGGCGCGGTGCAGGTCTTTGTGCATCGTGTCGACCAGACGCTGATCGCCAGTGTAGGAGTGGCAGGTCGTCATGAAACCGTGCACGATACCGATCTTGTCATTGAGCACTTTAACGACGGGCGCAAGGCAGTTTGTCGTGCAAGACGCGTTCGACACGATTTTGTGATCGGCCTTGAGCTGATCGTCGTTCACGCCATAGACAACGGTGATGTCTTCGCCAGTGGCTGGAGCTGAAATAAGAACTTTTTTCGCACCGCCCTGGAAGTGAAGCGCTGCTTTTTCCTTGTCCGTGAATACACCCGAGCATTCCATGACGATATCAACATTCGTGTCTTTCCATGGAATAGCGCCCGGATCTTTCGAGTTGTAAACCTTGACCAGTTTGCCGTTGATCTTCATGTCATTGCCGACGACTTCGACCGGGAACGGGAATTTGCCGTGCACTGAATCGTATTTCAGGAGGTGAGCGTTTGTTGCCGTGTCGGCGAGGTCATTAATTGCGACCAGTTCGATATCCGAGCGGTTCGCTTCATACAACGCGCGGGCAACAAGGCGGCCGATGCGACCGAAACCATTAATAGCTACTTTAGTTGTCATTTTACTCTTTCCTTACTGATTAACAGGGTGCTGATTTTTACGCTTTGGCGCGGTTCATTACAAGAAGAAGAGTTTGAATATTTTCATATTAATAGTTGCGGGGATTTGGCGAAGAGGTCTATGTTATCTCAATTGATATTGCTTGGTGAGGTCTACATGAGTGCCGCGTTTAAAGTGTTTTTTGATACCGAATTGCTTGAACATAAAACGGGCTACGGAGTTGAAGCGGTAAGTATCGGCATGGTCAGTGAGACAGGCTCCGAGCTTTATGTCGTCTTCAATGATTTCGCCGCCGATGTCAGCAATCCATGGACGCGCGAGCATGTTCTCAAGAAACTCCCCGATCCGGCGGAGTGGAAATCGCCAGCCGCAATCAGAAATGAAATCGAAGAATGGATTTTAACCGAGCGCAGGCAAACGTCTTCGCCTTCTATCGAGTTCTGGGCGAAAAACGGTTCTTACGATAATTTCATTTTATGCCAGACGCTGGGCGGCATGCGGCCCTTGAAGGAATTTATGAGGATTGCCGGTTTTGAAAATACCGATTTCAGAGATACGAATGAGCTGCGCCGCCAGACACTTTCCCTGAAGTTAAGCGAGCAACCGGAAGCCGAGAAACATATCTCAATCAATGATGCGCGTTGGGAAAGAAAACATTTTGGCGAAATGTCATCTTTCCTTGCCTCCGTAAATCCTGTTTAGGATTTTATCTTAAAATGCTTTCCCCGCGAAAGCGGGGATCTTTTCAAAGCATAAAAGGGAGATCCCCGCTTTCGCGGGGAAAGCATGAAGGATTTAATAAATTAGAGCTTTTTACTGACCGCTTGGACAATAGCGTCCGACGTGATGCCGAAGTGTTTGTAGAGCACTTCCGCCGGCGCAGATTCACCAAAGGACTTCATGCCGATAAAGATGCCGTCGGAACCGATGATGGAATCCCATCCCATACGAACGGCGGCTTCGATGCCGACGCGTATGGCGGATTTCGGACCCAGCACGGACTGGCGGTAGGCTTCGTCCTGTTTCGCGAACAGTTCAAAAGACGGAACCGAGACGACCGAAGCCGGGATGTTTTTCTCGGCGAGCTGTTTTTGGGCTTTCAGCGCAAGCTCGATTTCCGAGCCTGTCGCGAAGATGACGGCTTTCGCGTCACCTTTGGCAGGCGAGAGAACGTAAGCGCCGCGCGCGGACTGGTTGATCTCTCCGCCGTCGCGAACGGTCGGCAGGTTCTGGCGTGTGAGGACGAGAACGCTCGGGCCCGTCGTATTCTTGAGCGCGAGTTCCCATGCTTCTGCCGTTTCGATGCCGTCGCAGGGACGCAGGACCAGAAGATTTGGAATACAGCGCAGGGCAGCGAGATGTTCGATCGGCTGGTGCGTCGGGCCGTCTTCGCCAAGACCGATTGAATCGTGGGTCATGACAAAGATCGAACGTGTTTTCATCAGGGCCGCCAGACGAATGGACGGGCGGCAGTAATCGGTGAAGGACAGGAAGGTCCCGGCATAAGGAATGATGCCGCCATGCAGCGCCATGCCGTTCATGATCGCCGCCATGCCGTGCTCGCGCACGCCGTAATGGATGTACTGGCCGACATATTTATTGGCGGCGGAAATAACTTCCGGGCCTTTGATCTTGGTATTCACCGAGCCTGTCAGGTCGGCAGAGCCGCCGATCAACTGGTGAAGTTTCGGAATGAGGAATTCAAGAACCTTGCCCGATGTGGCGCGTGTCGCCATGCTAGGTTTTTCGGTTGTGAAGTAATTCTTCGCTTCGCGGATTGCGACATCGACTTCGTGGGAGACATCCGGATTGACCGTTTTCTCGAAATCGTTTTTATGCGGCGAATGCGCGAGATGTTTCTGCCAGTTATGGGACTGGAGCTGGCCCCTTGTGCCGATGCCGCGCCATTCATGGAAGATATCGTCCGGAATGTGGAACGGTTCGTGCGGCCAGTCGAGATTGGCGCGCGCGCCCTTGATCTCTTCCGCGCCGAGCGGCGAGCCGTGGGACGAAGTGGAATTTTCCTTGGTCGGCGCGCCGAAACCGATCTTGGTTTTGCAGGCGATCAATGTCGGTTTATCAGTGGATTTACGGGCTTCACGGATCGCGGCTTCGATCTGTTCGAAATTGTGCCCGTCGATTTTGACCGTGTTCCAGCCGTAAGCTTCATAGCGTTTGCAGACATCTTCGGTGAAAGACAGCGAGGTCGGGCCGTCGATGGAAATGCCGTTATCGTCCCAGAGAACGATCAGTTTGTTGAGCTTCAGATGGCCGGCGAGGGAACAGGCTTCGTGGCTGATGCCTTCCTGAAGATCGCCGTCGGAGGCAATGACGTAAGTGTGGTGATCGACAAGCTCGTCGCCAAAGCGTGCATTCATAATGCGCTCGGCGAGCGCGAAGCCGACGGATGTCGAGATGCCCTGACCGAGAGGTCCGGTTGTCATTTCAATACCGACTTCCGGCATGACTTCGGGATGGCCGGCGGTCAGCGCGTGAAGCTGGCGGAAATTTTTGAGCTGGTCGAGAGTCATTTTCTCGTAGCCGGTCAGGTAGGAAAGAGCATACAGGAGCATCGAGCCGTGTCCTGCCGACAAGATGAAACGGTCGCGGTCCGCCCAGGTCGGGTTCTGCGGATCAAATTTCAGGAAATCCTTGTAGAGGACGGTTGCGACATCGGCCATGCCCATCGGCATGCCCGGGTGGCCGGATTTTGCCTTTTCTACAGCATCCATCGCCAAGGCCCTGATTGCATTGGCCATTTGACGGTTGGACGGGATTTCTTTCGGTGTGCTCTGTGCGGCGGTTTGCGCTGACATTATTTGACTTCCTTGATTTCGTTGCGCGTACAATGCCGAGATATGCCTGTAAAATCAAGCACGGACAGAAGTTATTTCAGGTTTTTCATAGATTTAATCTTCTAATGAAATAGATATCCCAAGGATTTAGGGGGATAAGTGAAGGTGGCGCTTGACCCGTGATTTCAAGATATGCAAGGCTCGCTTCATTCAAGAAAATACACGGGGATCACGCCATGCCGGTTGATGACATTCGCATATCGCTCCAGCTTCTGGCGGAGACGGTCGAGAATCTCGAAAAAGAGATTATTGCCATTGAAAACGCGCCTAAGGCTGCGCCGGCTCCTGCCGTGCCGCAGACGGATCTTTTCGGCGGCTGGACTTCGCCACGCGCCGCCAACGACAAGAATGCCGCCATTCTTGCCAAGAAACTCGATAACACGATCAACAAGGTTCAAAATCTTTTGAAAGAAGCGGGGGCTTGAGATGGGTGAAGTAAATCTTGTCATCGACGGACGCAATTACGGCATCGCCTGCGATCAGGGCCAGGAACAGCGCGTCCAGCAGCTCGGCCGCTATATCGACCAGCGTCTCAAGGAAATTTCCAGCAATTCAGGCGCGAACAACAAGGCGCAATTGATGGTGCTGACCGCGCTTTTGCTTGCCGACGAAGTTTTCGATCTTAAAGATCATAACGCCCGCATTGCCAACAGCAACCGCGCGGCGGCTGCCGCCGTGCCGAAGCAGCCGGTTTATCAGGGCCTTGCCCCGACTGAAGAAAAAGAGATCACCGAAGCGATCTCCAAACTGGCCGCCAAGGTTGAAACCCTGGCAAAACGCGTCAAAAAGGCCAGCTAAGTAGCTGAAGGCTTTGAAAAGAAAAGCACTTCTTGTACTTGGGCTCATCCGCACTATATACTGTTAGATGGATGCTGCGGGGACGCGTGCAGGTGCAATTTTCCCACTGACCGATACATATTTGCGACGGGTGCTGTCGCTGACCGGACCGTGGTCCGGTTATATGGTGCCCACCTTATTTCAAGGGTCATCGCGGATATATCGCACCCACGGCCTTTCGTGGCATCCGCTTTTAAAAGTGTCATACCGGCGAAGGCCGGTATCTTTTTGCCATTAAGCCGGAAGATCCCGGCCTTCGCCGGGATGACGAGTAATGAATGAAGAAAAACAAGCCATTCGTGAACGCGCGTTGAAGTTTCGCGACGATCTGGAATCTCATCCGGATTTTGCCGATAACGCCGCCAAGAATTTTTTCTCCGTTGTCAAACCGGCGGCTGATGTAAAAATTTCGCTCTATTTTCCGGTCGCGAGCGAGCTGGATACGCTGCCATTGGCGGAGGAATTATGGGCGCGGGGCATCACCTGCCTGCTGCCGGTTTTTTCAAAAGACGATCGCGAGATGAAATTTGCGAAATGGGAAAAAGGTACGAAGCTTGCGCCAGGCACGTTCGGCATTCCCATGCCTGAGAGCAGGGAATTTTATACGCCCGATATTCTCGTCGTGCCGCTGGTCGCATTCGACCAGAAAGGCAACCGCCTTGGTCATGGGATGGGATATTATGACGCGACGCTTAAAGGCTTGCGCGCGCAGGGGGCGATTACCGCCTGTGGCTACGGCTATGCCGAACAGGCCGTTTTATTGAGATTGCCGGTTGAAGAGCACGACCAGAAGCTCGATATGGTGATCACACCGCAGCGTGTTTTTGACTTTAGGCCCTGAAACGTCTAATGCGACTGATCGCCGACTGGGTGCCGTTGAATGCGCTGGG
>JBEHYB010000045.1:0-18982 GCA_048498395.1 Pseudomonadota bacterium | reverse complement strand
GTGTATGCAATCTCCGGTCTATCTTCAGGTGGAAATGGATGCCGGGCATGGGGCAGGGAAATCCCGGTCCCAGACAGCGGACAATACCGCGAAAATCATCGCCTGGGCTGAGGCGACGCTCGGGCCTTTGGATCCCGTTCAGTACCGTTTACAGGCCAATCCTGCCATTCAGGAAAAGCAGGAATTAGGGCCGGTTTAAGTCCTTATCGGGCTTGTGGCCTGCCATGCGCTGATAAATATTGACTTTCCGTGCGGAGAGCTATATCGGATTGCCATAATTTAATTATCCACAAGGATATACACATAGGGTGTGCGGCAATGCATGATAAAATGGCGGCAGGAAAACAAGAGCAGCGATATCAGTTTTCGGGCGTAACAGCACCGGGTTTGCAATCGGATTTCTCGACAACGAGCATCGCACGCATTCGTGGCATGTCTGAAATAGGCAGTGGTGTGGAAGCGCAAATTCTTGCGCGTTCGGCTGTCGCGGAATTGTCCGCGCTTAACGGTAAACAAAGATTTCAATTTCTGTCCCAGCGTAATGCAAAGCTTGCGACATTCCTTGTCATCAACGGTCAGGAAAAAGCGGTAACGACGTTTTTCGACCTCGACCTGCCACGCGAGTCCGAATTCGATGTCCATAATTTCAACTGGAACGATCTTGTAGATACATTGTCGTCTGGAACGTTCGCGGCTTCGCTCGCGGCATCAGGCGAAAAAGAATGGCTGATGGAAAATATCAGGACTGTATCGAACTGGAAGAAATTCCAGATCCTCAATGCCGACAACGCCATGAGCGCTTTGGCTGAAAATGGTTACGGTGATGAGGTCGCGCAGATCATACCCGGCCTGTATCAGGGATTTCAGGACCAGCTTGCAACCAAACTTTACCGTGAGATGAAAATATAAATGTCACCGGCCAGAAAACTGACGCAAAGCTTTTCGACGACCAATATCGAGAAAATCCGCAATATCGCGGTTGAAGATCTGCTCGCCGCCGGCAATCGCGGCGAAGAAGGGTATAAACTCGCCAAGGCTGCCATGGATGAGCTGGTCAGGATGGGCCATTCGCATCAGCGCTGGGATTATCTTAAGAAACTGAGAGACGATCCAAGAGACGGCAGGCTGGCCACTTTCCTTATCGTTAACGGGTTCGACCGTGAATTCAGAAGTCTCCTGACCGAATATCATCAGAATGAACGCATCGCCATTATGTCGGGTAACGGTGTTGTCGATGCCCTTGCGCAATTCTCCAAGCGTATATGGCTGAAAGAGAATATTATCCAGCAGCCCTCCAGGCATCGTGAAATGATGCTGAAAGAAAGCGAAAATGCCGTCACCGGTATGATCGAGCATGGTTTTGCCGACGAGATGATCGATATTATCCGCAAATCGCCGGACAAAGTCGGTTTCCTGAGTCTTCCCTTAATTTTCATCGCTTTTGAGAAAATGAAAAAAGTCGAGGAAGTGAAAGAGATTATCTCAATGCTGCCGCCAGCCGCTAAGATTATTATTTACCTCTCGCATAGTCAGGGATCAGCTTATCAGGGAGATCTCAACGCTTTCGGCCTTATCCCGCCAGCCCAACAGGGGCGTGCGCTATCACCTGAATGAGGGCGGGGTATATCCCGTCACATCGCGCGCATCATTCAGATGCCTGTTCAGTTCCGCCAGGCTTTCTCTCCTGCGATCCGGCATATGACCGTAATATTTAAGCTGAGTGGTCCACAGGCCGATCCCTGTCATGGTCATCATCAGCGGGTCGATCGCGGTGCCGCTCACATCCTCATAACCGCGAATGAAATCAGGTAAATTGGTATCGGGGATGTTGTTAAAATCTGTCAGGTAATTCAGACTCGGCCCGGTCATGCTGAAATCGACCAGCCCGTTAATGCTGCCTTTTGCATCCACCATCACATTGCCGGCATGAAGATCGCCATGGATGACACCGCGTTGTTTGTTATCCTTGATATACTGGTCGGCGATCAGTATGGCTTCGTTCATTTCATCGGAAAATCCATGAATAGGTGAAGCCTTACCGCCACGATCGATGGTGTGGTGGCAGGCCCATTCGTCGGGAAGCTCGTTTGTGGCGCGATGAAATTGTGCGACGATTTCACCAAGCCCACGGAAATGTTTTTCAACGGCAGCCGGCGAGGAATTTGTCGCGAAGAATTTCCAGTCCGCGCAATGGCCGTCTATTTTCGTCATCCGGTAGGCCGCGAAGAAATCCTTGCTGTCGTCAAGAAAAGTCACGTCGCTGACAAGCGCGGGGATACGGAGGTTCCTCGAGAGAGGGAGTAAGAGGCGCAGGCTCGCGAGTTCGTTGTTCAGCGCTTCGTCGGCTGATTCCTGGAACGGGTGGCGGAAAAGAATTTTAGTGACGGTGCCGTCATTATGGTCGGCGATAAATCCGGCCTGTCCCGGGGAAGAAAGTACGGGATTAGCTCCCGCCAGCAGGGCAGGACGCGAATGCAGAAGTTCGTTAAAGGCCTGAAGCAGATCTGACACAGTAAACACACACCATTTTTTAATTGGTCGCATGATGGCATATCCCTGATATTTATGTCAATTTTCTCCAGTGCGATGCCTATCGCGGTAGCAAAGAGGGTGGAATGGTTGCAGGACTTAATCCCAGTCGCTGCATACGGCAGCTGATGGCATCGCCGATAACGGTCTTGGCCAGATACCAGAGGGAGGATAATGTGTCATTCCACGCCTCGGACCAAAAAGTATAAAAGATTTCTTTATTCGTAATCGCCAATAAATGGATGTTCCTTGAGTAATAATTATCATACCCTATGTCTTCATTTAATATTTTGTGGCCCTTTTCGTTATATACGTTCAAAGCGTATGAAGTGTTTCCTCTACTGACGCTGGCTTTTATAACCAAGGGGCGACCCATTGCGGCTAATTGGCCTCTCCATAAAAATATATCTTCGTAGGTTTTAAGTTCGGCTTCAATATCCTGACGCGTCATGTTTACCAGGATGAATTTTACCTGACCGCAAACATAAAATTTTGCAGTCAGGAAGACTGTTATGGTGGCGATAATCAATCCTATAATAAAAAAAACTGTTATTTTCTTTTTCATTAATAATAGTCTTCGTTTTTAATTTCTAATTCCGGAACACGAAAAGGCAATTTATCGTTTTTTAATTTATAGGGCAAAGTTCTAAATTTATTACCTTTTAAAGCATTTCTTATCACATCCTCATCTTTCATTGATAGGTTGTTTTTATCTTGCGCCAAGGTTCTGGCGACACTGTTATTATCCAAATCCATTAATCTTGATCCACTAGCGTCGCCATGAGATCGTTCATATGCATCCGTTACTTGTTTGGCATATTCAGGACCATATTCTTTGGTTAATTTATAGCTCCATAAGCCATGTCGAAAAGCATCAGCCTCATTATCGCCTGCTTTTTTTACTTTAGGGTAGAAAGACGGCACAGTCTTGTTTTCAATTTTAGAGGCATCAATCCCTATTTTCATTCCTCTTAATGGGTTCTTGAAAAATATATCCCATTCGCCATCTCCGTTTTCGTCAAAATTAAATTCCTTTATTTTCTCATTATAATCGACAGGATTCCTGCTTTGTTTCAGTGCCTCTTTTCTCATACCTTGAAGCTGTGTAAACAGCGTTGTTTCAGTTTCTCCATCAGGCCCCATCCACCCGTCTTTTTTAAGTCCGTTATCTGACTGGAAACTTGTGATTGCTTTGTCCAGCCCGGCATCGATGATGCCGTTTTCTATCGGTTCGTTGTAATAGCCAAGTCTTGCGAAGTTCAGCTTGGTGTTCATGACATCGTTTTCATCATTGTCACGGTTATTGCCTATCGAGAAATTAATCTTTTGCAGATCGGGGAAAATCATATTGTCAGTCTCCAGAGTTGAAATGAAAAAAGCCCGGATTGCGGGCGCAATTCGGACTTGATTAAAGTGACCCTACCACAAAAAGGTATTAATTCCTATTTATTTTTACTGGATCGAAGCCCGAATCGCTTGATATAAGCCTTTAATGTCCATCCCCCCACGTTTTGTTGAAGAGCTTCGCGACCGTGTGACCCTGTCCGAGATTGTCGGGCGGCGGGTCAAACTCACGCGTTCGAACCGCGAGTTCAAGGGATGCTGCCCGTTTCACCATGAAAAGACCCCCTCGTTTTATGTGAACGACGAGAAGCAATTCTTCCATTGCTTCGGTTGCGGCGCGCATGGCGACGCGGTCGGTTTTGTCATGCGCAACGACAATCTGTCCTTCGTCGAGGCCGTCGAGGCGCTCGCGTCACAGGCTGGCATGCAGGTGCCGAAACAGTCGCCGCAGGAAATTGAAAAAGCCAAAATTGAGAAGAGCTTACACTCGCTTCTTGAAGAAACATGTCAGTGGTTTGAGGCGCGGCTTCGTGAGGGTAAAAATCGTGAGGTTTTAGAATATCTTACCAAGCGCGGTTTAAGTGAAGAAACAATTTCCGGCTTTCGTCTCGGTTATGCGCCGGAGAACGACCAGGAGCTCCGCAAGTTTCTCAAGGCCAAAGGGTATACGGATGCGCAGATGATCGAGGCTTCCGTCCTGCGGCCGAGCCAGCGGGGCGGAGATCCTTATGGTTTTTTCCGTGACCGGGTCATGTTTCCGGTCGCCGATATGCGCGGCCGGATCGTCGCGTTTTCGGGCCGGGTGCTGCCGGAACATATCCGTCCACTTAAGGATCCGACCAAGAAACCGCCGAAATACATCAACTCGACCGATACGCCTCTATTCCATAAGGGACGGATGCTCTATGCCCAGCAGCATGCGCGGCAGTCCGCGAACGATCATCCGCTGGTCGTCGTCGAAGGCCAGATGGATGTCATTGCCTGTCATCAGGCAGGGGTGAAGGGGGCGGTCGCGCCGCTTGGCACCGCGCTGACCGAGGAACAGATTTCCGTTTTGTGGAAGATGATTCCACATGAGCGAAAAGAGCCAGTTCTTTGTTTTGACGGGGATAATGCGGGGTATCGCGCGGCGGTGCGCGCGGCGGATCGTATCCTGCCGATGCTTAAGGCCAATCAATCGGTGAAGATCGCTTTCTTACCGGAAGGCGAGGACCCGGATACTTTTATTTCATCACGCGGTTTAGATGCCTTTACAGCCAAGTTGAATAACTCACTGACGTTGATAGATTTTTTATGGGCGCATCATACGGCAAGTCAGGATTTCTCTTCTCCGGAAATGCGCGCCGGGTTATCGGCGCTTCTCGACGGGCTAGCCGCGAAGATACAGGATGCGCAGGTTCAATATTTTTATAAACAGGCTTTCCGCGACAAGACGCGCAGCCTGTTCTCAAACTTCCAGCCGCGAGCCAATCAGGGAGCTGCGAGGCCGGGTGGGTTCAACAAAAAGCCCGCGTCCGTCACTGTGAGCCTGCCACCGATTCGCAAACAACAGGACATGGTGCCGCAAATCGTCCTCTCCGCGATGCTCAACCACCCGTTTTTATATGCGCATTTTGCTGATCATATACTGCAGTTGCACCCGGAAGATGCAGAGATTTCGCGTCTTTTTCAGGAAATGCTCGACTTTATGTCGGGGGCTGATACGGAAACCCTTGACAAACAAGCGCTTAGCGGCCATTTAAGTGGGGTCGGATTGGCCGATATTGCAATGAAACTTACGCACGAACGCGTTTACCTCCATGCTGGCTTTTGCCGACCCGATGCCAATCCGGAAATAGCGCTGCAAGGCCTTAAAGACTTGTGGGAAAACTGGGAAAAATCTCGTCTCGCGGAAGATATCAAAGCCGCGCGGGCGGTTTTTAGACTCTCGATGACCCCTGAGAATGAAAGCCGGATGTTTGCGCTTCAGCATCTGCAACTGGATAGTGAGACAGGAACCGACTGATAATCAGGTCGGCTGTGGCTTCTACCCCTTTGTTTTTTCTGCAAAATCAGGTTAAATCGGCGAATCAGATTCTTTAGGTAAACGGAACATGGCAATGGCGGCAAAGAAACCGGCGAAACAGGCACCAAAAGTGCAGGCGAAACAAAAAGCGCCAGTGAATAAAAAAGCGGCCCCGAAGCCAGCTCCCAAATCATCCAGCAAACCTGCCGTGAAAGCGCCGCCGCCGAAAGCAGCGGCCAAGCCGGCTGCGAAACCTGTCGCGGCACCGGCAGCAAAAAAATCGGAAATCAAAAAACCAGAAATGTCCAAAGCAGCAGTGTCTCAACCCGTCGCAAAAGAAGTTGTCAAAAAAGTAGCGAAGCTCCCGAAGGCGGCGAAAGAAAAACCGGAGCAGAAACCCTCCGTTGAATCAGGACTGACCACGGGACAAAAAGGCAATCTCGAAAAAATCCTCAAGAAGCTGATCGCCAAGGGTAAAGAGCGCGGCTTCCTGACATATGACGAAATCAACAATGCCATTCCGGCCGAAGAACATTCATCGGACCAGATCGAAGACGCGATGTCGGCGATTACGGATTCAGGCGTTCAGCTTGTCGATAACGCGGATGACGTGTCGGATGAGCCGGAAGCAAAAGAAGAAAAGAACGAAGACGAGGAATACGAAGGCAAAGGTAACATCTCGGACGATGATACCGGCCGTACTGACGACCCTGTCCGTATGTATCTGCGCGAAATGGGTTCGGTCGAACTCCTGTCGCGTGAAGGCGAGATCGCGATCGCGAAACGTATCGAGGCCGGCCGCGAAACCATGATCGGCGGTATCTGTGAATCCCCGCTCGCAATTGAGTCCATCATTGCCTGGTACGAAGCTTTGGTGAAGGGCGATATTCTGCTGCGTGAAGTTATCGACCTGGATGCGACCTATGGCGGCGATTCAAGCGGCTTTAACGCGGCACCGGGTTTTGTTGCTCCGGGTGCGGTTCCGCCGACACCTGTCGCGCCTGCGCCAAAAGCTGCAAAAGCGGCTCCGCCTGCCGAAGCTCCTGCTGACGGGGAAGGTGGCGAAGGCGGAGAGGGCGGTGATGCCGCCGCTGCCGGTGAAGAGGAAGAGAACTCGATCTCGCTTGCCGCGATGGAAGCCGAGCTGGCACCGAAAGTGTTCCCGATTTTTGAGAACATCAAAAAGACCTATAAGAAACTGCAAAAAGTCCAGCTTGAGAAAATCGAAGCGGGCAAGACCGCGACACCTGCGCTCCTCAAAAAATACGATACCATCAAGCTCGAGATGGTCGGCTATATGGATGAGGTCAAGCTTCACAACGCGCGTATCGAACAGTTGCTGGATCGTTTGTACAAAATGAACCGCGAGCTTGTTTCCCTTGAGAGCAAGCTGTTGCGCATGGCGATGGATACCGGCGTGAAGCGCGAGGAATTCCTCGATAACTATGAGAAAGCGCTTCTCGGTCAACGCTGGACAGAAAAAGTCAAAGCATTGCCGGGCAAGGGCTGGCCGAAATTCCTTGAGAAATACAAGGACGAGGTCAATGTCATCAAGATCCAGGTGGATACGATCGCCGAAGAGGCATCGCTGCCGTTGATGGAATTCAAACGCATCGTGACCACCGTTCAGAAAGGCGACAAGGAATCGAACCGCGCCAAGAAAGAAATGGTCGAGGCAAACTTGCGTCTCGTGATTTCGATCGCCAAGAAATACACCAACCGCGGTCTGCAATTCCTCGATCTTATCCAGGAAGGTAACATCGGCCTGATGAAAGCGGTCGATAAATTCGAATACCGTCGCGGTTACAAATTCTCGACCTATGCGACATGGTGGATCCGTCAGGCGATCACGCGTTCGATCGCCGATCAGGCCCGTACGATCCGTATTCCTGTTCACATGATCGAGACGATCAACAAGCTCGTCCGCACATCTCGCCAGATGATGCACGAAATTGGCCGCGAACCAACACCGGAAGAACTGGCCGAACGCCTGCACATGCCGCTTGATAAAGTACGCAAGGTGCTCAAGATCGCGAAAGAGCCTGTCTCTCTTGAAACCCCGATCGGCGATGAAGAAGATTCATCACTCGGCGATTTTATCGAGGACAAAAACGCGATCCTGCCGGTCGAGAGCGCCATTCAGTCTAATCTGCGTGAAACAACGACCCGTGTTCTGGCAACACTGACTCCGCGCGAAGAGCGCGTCCTTCGTATGCGTTTCGGTATCGGTATGAACACCGACCACACGCTCGAGGAAGTCGGTCAGCAGTTCAATGTTACAAGGGAACGTATCCGTCAGATCGAGGCGAAAGCTTTGCGCAAACTGAAACACCCGTCACGTTCACGGAAACTGAGAAGCTTCCTGGATACCTAATGCAAGAATTCAAGCCGCCATTTGAGCCTGAAAATTCCATCGGACGGTTGAAAGTTTTTGTTGGCGGTTCCATCGAAAATGGAGCAGCCGAAGACTGGCAGAAAAAACTTTCAGAATTTATCTCTACGCGCCCCTATAGTGCATATATCGACTATTTTAATCCGCGCCGCGATGATTGGCATCCGGAGTGGCCGAATGATTACAATTTTCCGCCATTCAAGCAGCAGGTGGATTGGGAATTAAAGCATCAGAAAGATGCAGATTTGATAGTCTATTACTTTGCCGGAAACACTATGTCGCCAATCACTCTTTTAGAGCTTGGCCTGTTCTATGACCGTAAGCCGGTCGTTGGTTATGATCCGGCTTATAAGCGGGTAGGAAATCTTGAAATTACAAAAGATCATTTCCCGATGGATATTCATCAGGGGTGGGATTCTTTTATCAAGGCGCTGGATGCGAGACTTGAAATCTTGGCATGCAGTAAGGGATTTATTGCAACTCCGAGATCTGAGTCTCCAGCTCCTCAGTTCCTTTAAGGCAATTTATACCAGGTCGCGTACCGGTCTTGGATTTTGCCTGTACTGTTCGATCACCTGTAATGCATCATCAACAGAATCCACGAAATGGATCATTTTCATACGGTTCGGTGACATCGCTCCTTCTTTGACGCAGCGCGCGAACTGGATTTTCAGCCCCTCATAGTAATCGTCAAGATTCAGGATGATAATGGGTTTTACATGCGCGTCCGGATTTGCGTACGCCATGATGTCATTCGCGGCCGCCATTTCGCCGATTTCATCGACTGATCCGATACCGCCGGGTACGGCGACACCGATATCGCTTTGCTGGATCATTTCTTTTTTGCGTTCGAACAGGTCATCGACGCGTTGCAGAACGTCATCTTCCTTGCCGGAATTTATCGAATAGAAAACTTCAGGGATGATGCCTTTGACTTTCACGCCATTCGCGCGTGCCGCTCCTGCTACAATGCCCATCAGACCGAGATCGCCGCCGCCATAGATCAATTCGTCGTTATTTTCGGCGAGGCGTGTGCCGAGTTCTTTTGCGGCAATCTGGAATTCTTCTCTCAAGGGTCTCGATGAGGCGATCAGTAAAACTTTCATATTGCGGGTCCATTCTGTGCGATGATGTGGCTGCATAATCCTCGTACCTGAATTGGTGTCAGGCTTCCGGCCTTTTTCGCGACCTGCTTTTCCTGCACGCCAAGATAGGCGGCGATATCCGCTTTGGTCATCAGGTCATTTTCAAGGGCTTTTTTGACGATTGAATAGCCGTCTGTGGGCACGCTTCCTTGTGCCATTTTGTTGAAATAGGAAAGGGACGGGCTTTGGCAGGGTTTACTCATTATTACTCACTCTATTAATTTCTGGATTATTCATAAATTTTTATGGCCGGTTTTCGGTTCTGTCAAGAAAATCGGTAATCCGGAACATTTTTAAGGTTTGGGCGGTTTGTTCTTTAGTAATAAAGGACAAATATGATGCACCGCGCAGGAATTGAATCACCTCCCGATATTCTCGAGCTGCTGGACGGTATCGAGTTCCCGGCCAGCAAGATCGACTTGATCGACTATGCCTATGATAATGACGCGTCAGAGGAAGCGATTGAGATGCTGCGCGCATTGCCCGATGAATCCTTCAACCACCTGAACGACGTGCGCGACAATATCGGGCGTATTGACGAATTGCCGGGCGTTCAGCAATGGGGTTCCGAGCCGTCGGAAGACATGCCGCACAATCCGGAAGCTGTCTGAATTATTTGAGCAAGGTCGAGAGCGGCGGGAAGCCGTGCTGTGCGAACATGGAGACGATCGTCAGGGCCTCTTCCGGCGTATCGACGAAATGGAACATCTTGATCTTCTCATTTGAGACGCAGCCGTCATCAATGCAGCGCTGGATCTGTAATCTTGTGCCTTCAAAGAAATTCCCCGTATTGAGGACAATCACCGGCTTCATTTTCTCGGCCGGATTGATATAGCTTTCGATATCGTTCGCAGCCGCGGCTTCCCACAATTCATCGAGCGTGCCGATGCCGCCGGGGAAGGCGATTGCGATATCCGCGTCGAACAGCATCTTCTCTTTGCGGGCAAACAGGTTTTTGACGAGTTCAGTCGTTACGTGCGGGTGCGGCACTTCGGGTGAGGCCTTGTTGAACACGTCCGGAATAATGCCCTGGATTTTAGATCCGGCTTCGCCCGCAGCTTTGGCGATCAATGCCATCAATCCCTGATTGCCGCCGCCATAAATAATGTCGTGCCCGGCTTCGCCAAGACCTTTGCCGAGCTTCATGGATGCTTCTACATAGAGAGGATTCAGATCGCGCGAGGAGGCGCAGACGAGGATTTTCATTAAGGCTAGCCTTTATCTAATTAAAACAGGCTTTTGGTATAGTACCTCTGTCTGGATTGTCAAACTCATTGTTCCGCAAAGAGTGACTATCGCGCCATTCGGGTTTGCGAGTCTCAAGGGCATCGGGGTTGTTGATGTTCATCGCATAATAGGACAGGCGCTCTTTGAAGTTCTGGCTATAGGCCTCGGCATTTACCTTAAGCGGGATATAGGCGAGATCGGTGCCGGATTCATAAAAGACCTTTTCGCCGATATCGGCCATCATGCTGCTCTTGATAATAGCGGGGTCGAGATACCAGTTCTTGATAATGCTTTCGACGACATGGAAGCTTTCATGCGCGGTGATCCGGTTGCCGTAATTTGCTGAATCGGCAAGGCCGCTGCCTGTTGAAAAATTATACGAGATCGTATTCTTGTCTGACTTGTAAAGGCCGATCCATTCGCTCGGTTCATGGCTGATGATAATCTCCGGCAGATCGACTTTCGTATGCGGCAGGAATGAGGCGACATATAAAGCATTAAGATGTGAGAAATATTTTTTAAGCCTGTTATCGTCCTTAACAACATTCGGCCAGTTTGCCATTTCGGCGGCGATAAAGCGATCATGCTTCAGCGCCTTGTTGAAATTGTCCATACCGTTATCGACCCAGATCATGAAATTCGGATCGTAGTCGATGGCACGGCGCAGTTTGGTCAGCAGGTCGGTTTTGACATCGGTGTTTTTCTGAACGGCGGCTGCGCGGAAGGCCTGCATGCGGAACTTATATGGCGCAACCTTCCACTCATCTTCCGACACTTTTCCATTGAGCCAGTTGGATACGTTCCAGCTATGCTTTGTGCCGATCTTCTCAAGCGCGGGACAGGTTGCTTTCAAATAGGCGAAAGAATTCTGAATCTCATAGGGGAGGTTTGGTTTCTCGTCTTTGTACAGTCCGACTGTTTTAGGCAGGGAATCGACGATGCTTTGATATATATGCTGGTAAAACATCTCCGGCGAGGCGGAATCCTGTCCGCAACTGACGAGCGCGAAAGCGCCGGCCAGAGCCAGCCGGATGCCGGGGCCTTTGGGAAGGCCGGGGAGGGGAATCGGACTACGCAATCTACTCTTTCCTGTTCATGCCATTCTTTCATAAAGATAATTTCAGCGGCAAGAAATAATCGGAATTGCTCTCTTTTATCTTATGGATTATACACTTGGACTGGTTCGCGCCTGTAGCTCAGCTGGTTAGAGCAGACCGCTCATAACGGTCTGGCCGGGGGTTCAAGTCCCTCCGGGCGCACCATTCCTTTCAGGAATGATGGCCCCGTCTTAAAAGTTAGCCGGGCAAGTCCGGCGGGGCGCACCATTCCCCATTGAAGCAGGAAATTATCAGGGACTTTGAACCCATAGTCTCTGAATGCTTGTAGAACAGCTGCTTACGCAATTAGTTTGTGTTTTTTTATCACATTATGTTAATTTTTGCCCGTAAGACTGAGTGGGCATTTATGAGTATTTTCGTTTTAAAAACCGGTGCTGATTATAAGGAATATTTTTCACCAAGCCTGCAGGCGGTGAAGAGCCAGCAGCCGGTTAAATTCCTGAGCCAGGAAAATTTGCGCGCGACGGATTTTACAGGTTCTGCGCTGATTGTCATGGGCGCTGAGAATTTCAGCACGGCTGCGGCCATCAAGGAACGCGTAGGCAGTCTCGCGCTGGTCGGTGTTCGCAGATATCCGGATCAGCACAATTTTCTGGAAGCGATTGATGAATCATATGACGACCTGCTGAAGAACCGCTTCGCCCTGTCGGTCGGCATGATCGGCGATAAGAGTTTTATCCTGACTGGTGAGCGGGGTATTGAACTGGCGCGCACGCCACAGGAACTTGCGTCCAAATTTTCGGCGCTTTTCAAAAGCCGTTACCCGCAGCGTCATAATAAAACCGTCCTCGACAAGATAGATGCGTTTCCGCCGGAGCTCGGCGCGGATTGTGAAGACATGTTTCACTGGATGCAGGAATGGGAAAAGCTGGCGCTGTTCCCGAGTTATCAGAAGGAAGACGGTAATGCGGTTTATCCCGAGGCCGAATTCGGTTTCGTCGCGAAAAGAACGGATAAGGGAACGCTGGTCACCGCGCGCGCATCCAACAAGACAAATCCCTCGGCGAAAGATATCACGCTGATCACCTCTGTCGGCGCGGACGGGACGGTTGAGATGCAGTCGACCGGGCGCAAGGCCAGTCTGAACGGACCGCTGGCGCACCTGATATTCCAGCATCGCCCGGAGATTCAATATATCGTGCATAGCCATCTGCTGTTTCCGGCAGGCGCGACGGTGCCGGCGGCGAGCGCACCGGGAACGCTCTCTGACTGGCGCGCGATAGAGGCGAAGATCAGGGCGGGCGAGAACATCATCAACCAGCCATGCCATGGCAGCCTGATTTTACTTGAGAATCCGGAGGACCTGTTGCCGCTTTTGAAGAGTCAGTCCCTGTATAAAACGCAAAGTGAATATTACGATCTGGCTTATGCAAGATTCCAGACTTCGGATGTGAAGCTCACAAGTCTCGAGCGTTTTATCGAGAGCCTCGATCTTCCCGACGATATTAAAGCACTTGATATGTGTTGCGGCACGGGGGCTTCGACGCTGGCTTTGCAGAAACTTGGTCTCACGAATATCGACATCGCCGACGGTTCCGCGAATATGCTCGCGGTCGCCGAACAGCGTCTAGGCAAGACGGGTCGCGTGGTCAGTCTCGAAAATCTTGATGCGCTTGAAGGTAATAATTACGGTCTGGTGACGATGCGCCAGGCTTTTAATTATGTCGCGCGCGAAGACCTGAAATCCGTCTTCCAGAAAGCGTGGAAAATTCTCGATAACGGCGGCCACTTCGTTTTCAATTCCTTTCAGCCGCTGCCTGACGGCGTGGATCGCCGCCAGAATATATCGGAAAACAAGGGCGTTTTCGTTATCACGAACGAGATTAACGAGGCGAAGGGCGAGTTGCTGCGCCATGCCCAGCGTTCGGAAATTATCGACATCAATAATGCGGTATGGTCGCCGATTCATGACGTGAATGAATTTTACCAACATTCGCCAGAACAGGTGATCATGGAGCTGACCGAGAGTGGATTTAAGGTCGAGGCGCAGATTACCGGTAATAGCATTTGTTATCACGGCATAAAAACTCCCGCGCCGGGGGTGAAATAGCCATGAAAGAAATATCGCTCCAGTCTTCGCATATCAGTATTCCAGCCACGACGCGGCAGGCGATTGAAGGTGCGACCAAAGATTTTTATGAAAGCGGTATCGAGGCCGCATTGCAGGATTATCCTGATACGTGGGGCGATGCGGTCCTGCGCGAGCGGATCGATGCGATGACACCGACATGGGGTGGCGAGGTTCTTGTGACAGGATCTGCGACACAGGCTCTTAACCTTGCGCTTAATACGATCGGCAAGGATAGGACAATCGCGGTCAGGGTTCCTGTTTATTTCGGCGTCTTGAGAAAGGCACGTGAACTTGGGCTTGAGGTCAAGACATGGGAAACAATAGACGAACTTGAAGCTATCGGTAAATTCGATGCTGTGCTGGTGTCCAGCAATTTTACGCCGCCGACAGGAAAATCATTTACTGCGGATGAGAAAGCGAAAATTGCCGAAGCCGCAGGTAATAACGGTACATGGCTGATCGAGGATAATGTCTATGACCCTCTCTGGCGCGATGCTTGTCCGGAGCCTGTGCCTTACGATCCGGACAGGACGATCCGCATCGGCAGCCTGTCAAAAATCGCCGCGCCCGGATTCCGCCTTGGTTTCATAAAGGCATCGGCGGAGGTCATGAAATCCCTGCGTTCCGCGAAGATTACGCTCGATCTGTCGAGCTCGATCATTCCGCAGATACTGGCGCGCGATACATTGCAGAAAAATGTACTTGATACCGTGAGGCGTGAGACGCAGCAGCGCGTGGATTTACTACGCGGCTTGCTCCAGGAAAAAACAGGGGTTGAAATCACTCAGCCGGACGGCGGACCCTTTGTATGTCTGCCGATGCCGAAGGAAATGGATATCAAGGTCTTTCAGACAAAACTTGCCGCAATCGGCCTGAAAATAGATGCGAACGATCAATATTATCCCGATGGAAAGAACAGGCCTTATGTGCGCCTGAATGCGGGAGCGGCGAATATGGATGAAATCAGAATCGCGGCGCACAGAATTTCAATGGCGCTTGATGCGATGACATTAGGGATAAAAGACCTGACGCAGGAATTCATGTCGCAGGCCTCCGATAGTCCGTTGCAGGGCAAGGTCATCCTGGTCACAGGCGGTCAGGTCAAAGAAAATATCGACGGTGTCCGTCATTTCTCAAACACGAAAAGGCCGGAAGGGCAGGGGCATCAACTGGCCGAAATTCTGGCGAAGCTCGGTGCGAAAGTTATACTGGTTACGGCGAAAACAAGGCTTGCGCCGCCACCGGGTGTATTGACCATATCCCACACTGTGGACGGCCGGGTAATCCAGAATACGACCGATCTTATAGAGATGGCCGGGCAGGTTGCAAATCTTGCATCGGTCGATGCGGCCGTTTCGCTTGCCTGCGTGCCTTCGTTACGCTTTGCGACTGAAGCCGACCATAAGCTGAAGGTTAAGGGCACGGCGCAGGAAGAAGTGAAACTGAAGGTTCGCGAGAATGTTTCATCTCTGCTCGTCATGCCAAAACCATCGATCGGTTTTGACCAGTATCAGAATTTTCATGGAGCTGAAGACGATATTGTCGCCGATGAGATAGTGAAGATCATGGGTAGCCTGAATGAAGCGGATGCCCCGGTCGCGCCTAAAGAGAAAATCAAGGAAGGCAATTATATCTCTCATTATTTAAGCGGCAAGAAGATCATCGTGACCAGCGGGAATACGCATGAAGTCCTGACACCGAGCGGCGACATCATTACAAATTTCGCGTCGGGCCGTCAGGGCCATGCGATTGCGCAGGCGCTTGAAGACATGGGGGCTCAAGTGTCGCTGGTGACCGGGCCGAACCTGATGAAAGATCCCGTCGGTCCCGTAAAGACGACACATATATTGACGGCGGAAGACCTGAAAGCCGCGTGCCTTGCCGAGCTTCCTGCGGATGCGGCTGTGTGCGTTTGCGCCGTCGGCGATTTCAAGGTCAAGGAAATCAAGGATATTGAATTTGATGCCGATGGCTTTGCCGACCTGATTGTCGAGCAGAACCCGGATATTCTGAAAACGCTCGGCCTGCATGAAACGCAAAGGCCCGGCATCGTTATCGGCTTCGCGGCTGAAACGCACGATCTTTTGAAATATGCAACGGACAAACTTGAACGCAAGGGAGCGGATGCAATCTGCGCCAACCATGTCGGTAATGGCCAGACGCATGACGTGAATACAATTCAATTCGTCACACGCACAGGCGTTGAAGCATGGGAAGAATGCGGCAAGGATCAGGTCGGATTTATGATTGGCAAAAAGATCATGCGCTTAAGCGAGCAAAAATCGGCCAACAGGAAACTTAATGCGCCCCAGCCATTGGGGCCTGTATAAAACGGGATACCCTTTCGGGGATCCCGTTCCAATTAAAATTTTATGCGGCTTTTTTGCTGTTTCTGGCTTCAGCCGCGACGTTAATACCACTTTCGGCAAGTTTGGTCAGGGTAACATCTGTTTTCTTTTCCTGCTCAAGGATGGAAGTCAGTAATTTGGCCTGCGCTGTATAGCCAAGCTCGGTGGCCCAGCAGACAAGGGAACCATAAGTCGCGATCTCGTAATGCTCGACTTTCTGGGCGGCGGCGATCATTGAGGCGTTGAGCACTTCAGGTTCGGTCGCGTCGCCCATCATTTCTTCGGCTTCTTTCAGGATGCCCGCCATGGCTTCGCATTTCTCGCCCTTGATTTTGATGTCGAGGGAATCCATGACCTGTTCCAGTTTCTCGATCTGGCTTTCGGTTTCTTCCCGGTGTTTGGTGAAGGCGGCGGCGAGTTTTGCGTCAGGCGCTTTCTTGGCCATTTTGGCGAGAGCTTTGGTCAGCTTGTTCTCGGCCCAGTAAATATCGTGAAGCTGCGCTTCGAAGAGGTCTTCAAGAGTTTGAACATTCGACATGGAAACTACCTTTTACATTTGAATTGGTTGCTGTGATGTCAGCAACCAATCGGATTAAAAGGCATAGGTTCCTTATGGATGGATTTTCAGTGTGGATCCTGCCCAGCCTGTCGCATAGATGACTGGATCGTTTTCATCCATATCGTCGATCGGAGGTGTAGAGAAGATGGCTGAGTTATAACTGAATTGGCTGTAAAGCAAGGTCGGCGAGTCTGATCTTTGGCCCGGTGTCCATGATTGATAGGATCTATCTGTTACATCTATCATATTACGATCTTCCAGTTTGCTATTATGCGTTTCAATCAGTTCCTGGCCTTCGGGGATGCAGCGGCCGCATTTGATAGGGCAGCCGCTTATCGCTTTCGAGACAGAGGCCCAATCTTCCGCCGCCGAGGGCGTATTGGCAAGAAAATCCTCTACGGATTGGGCATTTATGGCTCTGCAATTACAAATAAACATGATACAGGACTAATTAAGTCCTTGTTTAGCTTATGTCAATCAGAAAGATTTGACATTTCCACCGAAATTCTTATAGTCGCGCCATTCCTGCAAAGACCCCGTAAGGGGCGTTGATTTGAGGCATTTAAGCGTTCACTTCAATCCGTGTTCGGCAGCGGGACAACAAAAAGAAAGAAGAGAAGTAAAATGGCTGGTAAACGTTTATCCGCAAAATACAAAATCGACCGTCGCCTTGGCTGCAACCTTTGGGGTCGTACAAAATCACCATACAACACACGTCAGACTGGACCTGGTATGCACGGCGCACAGCGCGGCAAACCAACCGATTACGGTATCCAGCTCCGCGCGAAGCAAAAGCTGAAAGGTTACTACGGTAACATCGGCGAAAAACAATTCCGCAAATACTACCACGAAGCGCTGCGCCTGAAAGGCGATACAGGTCAGAACCTGATCGGTCTTCTCGAGCGTCGCCTGGACACAGTCGTTTACCGCGCGAAATTTGTCGCAACAGTATTCGCTGCACGCCAGTTCGTCAGCCACTGCCACGTAACAGTCAACGGCAAAACCGTGAACATTCCTTCTTACCTCGTCAAAGACGGCGATGTCATCGAAGTGAAATCATCTTCACAACAAATGGCTGTCGTTATTGCGGCAACCCAATCCACGGAACGCGATACGCCGGACTACCTGACGGTTGCGGAAAGCGGCATGAAAGCCACTTACCTGCGCGCGCCGAAACTGGAAGACGTTCCATATGCAGTTCACATGGAACCGAACCTGGTCGTCGAATTCTACTCACGTTAATAGAGTAAAGATCATCGTAAACAGAATTTGTCATCCCCGCGAAAGCGGGGATCTCATTTTCTGCAAGGGAGATTCCTGCTTTCGCAGGAATGACACAGGGAATTATTTCGAATTTTAGGCAATCTTAACAGGGCCTCAAATCTCTTTCGCTAGTATCGGCTGAACAAGAGGGATATGAGATGGATTCGATCATTCACGCACTGACGGCATATTACGGCCTCGACTGGCTCACCATGGCGATCGGCCTGTATGGCACCTATCTGATTACCCAGCAAAAGCGGATCGGCTTTCTTATGAACGCAATTGCCTGTGTTCTTGGTGTCGTGATTGCCAGTATGTCCGGCCAGACGGGCTATATCGTCTATAACGCGATTATCATGCTGATGCTGTCGCGCACCTTTATCAACTGGCCGAAAGAGGCTGCGCGTCTCGCTGCCTGATTATTTCCGATTTTTACCAATCAATGCCGAGATAACGCCGTGGAAGGTTTTGACTTCCTGATCGGTCGGGGTGCCGCGATTGAGGAAGTTTCGGACGTTACGCATCATCGTTTCCTTCATGTCCGGGGATTTGAAAAAACCGCCGGTTTGAAGTTCATCCTCAAGCCTCAGGCACATCTCGTCAAAATCCTTGGCGGTGGCCGGAAAACTCTTGCCGGTCGGCATATGGCTGCCTTGTGTATCTGAATTCAGGCAATGGAATTCATAGGCGATGAGCAGGGCCGCCTGACCGAGGTTGAGCGAATTGAAATCCGGGTTGAGCGGGATCGAGATATGGTCATGAGCGAGGGCGATTTCCTCGTTGGTGAGGCCCGAGCGTTCGCGGCCGAACAGGATAGCGACTTTCTGGCCTTCAAGCAGGCGCGCCTTCATCCCGGCAGCCGCGTGGCGGGCGGTCAGAACCGGTTTCACCATATCGCGCAGATCGGCGGCGGTCGCGTAGACATAGTGGCAATCGGCGATAGCCGCCTGAACGGTAGGGTAGACTTCTATGGGGTTCATC
>JBEHYB010000044.1:0-19033 GCA_048498395.1 Pseudomonadota bacterium | reverse complement strand
ACCAAACTGTCTCACGACGTTCTGAACCCAGCTCACGTACCTCCTTAAATGGCGAACAGCCATACCCTTGGGACCTTCTCCAGCCCCAGGATGAGATGAGCCGACATCGAGGTGCCAAACAGCGCCGTCGCTGGGGACGCTTGGGCGCTATCAGCCTGTTATCCCTAGAGTACCTTTTATCCGTTGAGCGATGGCCCTTCCATACGGGACCACCGGATCACTATGACCGAGTTTCCTCTCTGCTCGACTTGTCAGTCTCACAGTCAGGCGAGCTTATGCCATTGCACTCTTGAAGACGATTTCCGACCGTCTTGAGCTTACCATCGCGCGCCTCCGTTACTCTTTAGGAGGCGACCGCCCCAGTCAAACTACCCGCCATGCAGGGTCCCAAACCGGGATATACCGGTTGTGGTTAGACAGTACGAAGGTCAAGGGTGGTATTTCAAGGTTGACTCCACGAAAGCTAGCGCTCCCGCTTCAAAGTCTCCCACCTATCCTACACATGACAATCGTACGGCCACTGCAAAGTTATAGTAAAGGTTCATAGGGTCTTTCCGTCTAGCCGCGGGAACCCCGTATCTTCACGGGGAATCCAATTTCGCTGAGTTGATGTTGGAGACAGTGGGGAAGTCGTTACTCCATTCGTGCAGGTCGGAACTTACCCGACAAGGAATTTCGCTACCTTAGGACCGTTATAGTTACGGCCGCCGTTTACCGGGGCTTCAATTCAATGCTTGCACATCTCCTTTTAACCTTCCGGCACCGGGCAGGAGTCAGACCCTATACGTCATCTTACCGATTTCGCAGAGCCCTGTGTTTTTGATAAACAGTCGCTACCCCCTCTTTTGTGACACCCATACAGTGTTGCCACCATATGGGTCACCCTTCTTCCGAAGTTACGGGTGCAATTTGCCGAGTTCCTTCAACATCATTCTCTCAAGCGCCTTAGTATTCTCTACTATCCCACCTGTGTCGGTTTCGGGTACGGTCTATAAGCTGGAGTTATTTCCTGGATCTACTTCCTCGCCTCTCCAATCCGTTAAGGAGAAACAAGTTACGTCGACCGTCACTTCCAGCAGGCTACAGAATATTAACTGTATTCCCATCGACTACGCCATTCGGCCTCGCCTTAGGAGCCGGCTCACCCTGCCCTGATTAACATTGGACAGGAACCCTTGGGATTTCGGCGACAGGGTCTCTCACCCTGTTTATCGCTACTTATGTCCGCATTCTCACTTCCGATACCTCCAGCCCCCCTCACGGGAGACCTTCTCAGGCTTACGGAACGCTCTGCTACCACTTACACATAGTGTAAATCCACAGCTTCGGTAAATGACTTTAGCCCCGGTACATCTTCGGCGCCGGATCTCTTATTTAGACCAGTGAGCTATTACGCTTTCTTTAAAAGATGGCTGCTTCTAAGCCAACTTCCTGGTTGTCATGGAAATCCAACTTCCTTTCCCACTTAGTCATTATTTGGGGACCTTAGCTGGTGGTCTGGGTTTTTTCCCTTTTCACGACGGACGTTATCACCCGCCGTGTGTCTGCCGTATAGTACTCATCGGTATTCGGAGTTTGGTTAGGTTTGGTAGATCTTGCGACCCCCTAGCCCATCCAGTGCTCTACCCCCGATGGTATTCGTACGACGCTCTACCTAAATAGATTTCGCAGAGAATCAGCTATTACCCGGCTTGATTGGCCTTTCACCCCTAACCACAGGTCATCCGAATCTTTTTCAACAGATATCGGTTCGAGCCTCCAGTAGGTGTTACCCTACCTTCACTCTGCCCATGGCTAGATCGCCGGGTTTCGGATCTAATCCTGCAAACTAACGCCCATTTCGGACTCGCTTTCGCTACGCCTCCACCTATCGGCTTAAGCTCGCCTGCAAGACTAACTCGCGGACCCATTATACAAAAGGTACGCAGTCACGGAACAAGTCCGCTCCTACTGTTTGTATGCATCCGGTTTCAGGTCTGTTTCACTCCCCTCTCGGGGTTCTTTTCACCGTTCCTTCACAGTACTGGTTCACTATCGGTCGATCAGGAGTATTTAGCCTTAGAGGATGGTCCCCCTATGTTCAGACAGGATTTCTCGTGTCCCGCCTTACTCGAGGTTGCTAGTGCTTTCTACTTGTACGGGGCTATCACCCGCTATGGCGTAGGTTTCCAACTACTTCCAATTCTTACACTAACAACACTGGGCTGTTCCGCTTTCGCTCGCCGCTACTAACGGAATCTCGGTTGATGTCTTTTCCTCCGGGTACTAAGATGTTTCAATTCTCCGGGTTTGCTTCCTGAACCTATGTATTCAGTTCAGGATTACCAATTAAGGTAGGGTTTCCCCATTCGGATATTCTCGGATCACAGCTTGTTCGCAACTCCCCGAGACTTTTCGCAGCGTACCACGTCCTTCATCGCCTCTGATCGCCAAGGCATCCACCAGATGCACTTTAGCACTTGAATTCTATAATCACGCGCAGGGATAAATCCACTTCGTAGAGACGAAAGCCATCATATACCTTTTGTGAAACATATGATGCTGCGGATGACTGAGAATATTTTACTCAGCATAAGATAATCAATTATCTTACGTGTTTTGTTTTTCTAGACAAAAATACTTAATGTGTTGATGTCGTCAAACACACTAAGCCTAGTTGTTGTTTTGGTTTCTAAACCTATTCACGATGTAAAATAAGAACCGAAGATTTTTCAATCTTCATAAAAAATCACCTAAATGATTTCATACAAAGTTTGAATGGCCTGCCATCTGAAGCTTTAGCGAAAGATGGTGGACCTTAGCGGGATCGAACCGCTGACCTCCTGAATGCAAATCAGGCGCTCTCCCAGCTGAGCTAAAGGCCCTTTATCAAGGGTAATGGTGGGCCTGGTAAGACTTGAACTTACGACCCCACCCTTATCAAGGGTGTGCTCTAACCAACTGAGCTACAAGCCCGCACGAGATGAACTGGACGAAGTAGAAGATCAGCCAGATCCTATTCTTATTATCTCACAGAAAAAACAGACACGTAGACAGCAGGGTGAAAATACTTCGTGAAAAGTATCTCATACCGAACGTTTCCTTAGAAAGGAGGTGATCCAGCCGCAGGTTCCCCTACGGCTACCTTGTTACGACTTCGTCCCAGTTACCGATCCTACCGTGGTCAGCTGCCTCCTAAGTTGGCGCACTGCCTTCAGGTAAAATCGACTCCCATGACGTGACGGGCGGTGTGTACAAGACCCGGGAACGTATTCACCGTGGCATGCTGATCCACGATTACTAGCGATTCCAACTTCATGCCCTCGAGTTGCAGAGGACAATCCGAACTGAGATAGCTTTTTGAGATTGGCTTGGCCTTGCGACCTCGCGACTCACTGTCACTACCATTGTAGCACGTTTGTAGCCCTACCCGTAAGGGCCATGATGACTTGACGTCATCCCCGCCTTCCTCCGGCTTGTCACCGGCAGTCTCGCTAGAGTGCTCAGCATTACCTGGTAGCAACTAACAATAGGGGTTGCGCTCGTTGCGGGACTTAACCCAACATCTCACGACACGAGCTGACGACAGCCATGCAGCACCTGTACTCCAGCCAGCCGAACTGAAGGAAATCATCTCTGAAATCCATACTGGGTATGTCAAGGGTAGGTAAGGTTCTTCGCGTTGCTTCGAATTAAACAACATGCTCCACCGCTTGTGCGGGTCCCCGTCAATTCCTTTGAGTTTTAATCTTGCGACCGTACTCCCCAGGCGGTATGTTTAATGCGTTAGCTTCGTCGCCGAAAGGTAAACCTTCCGACAACTAACATACATCGTTTATGGCGTGGACTACCAGGGTATCTAATCCTGTTTGATCCCCACGCTTTCGTGTCTCAGCGTCAGTGCCCGTCCAGTTAGCCGCTTGCGCCACTGGTATTCCTCCGAATATCTGCGAATTTCACCTCTACACTCGGAATTCTGCTAACCTCTCCGGGACTCTAGCTTAACAGTTTCAAGAGCAATTCCAGGGTTGAGCCCTGGGATTTCACTCCTGACTTGTTAAACCGCCTACACACGCTTTACGCCCAGTGATTCCGAACAACGCTTGCCCCATTCGTATTACCGCGGCTGCTGGCACGAATTTAGCCGGGGCTTATTCTGATGGTACAGTCATTATCTTCCCATCTAAAAGAGCTTTACAACCCTAAGGCCTTCATCACTCACGCGGCATGGCTGGATCAGGCTTTCGCCCATTGTCCAATATTCCTTACTGCTGCCTCCCGTAGGAGTCTGGACCGTGTCTCAGTTCCAGTGTGGGGGATCATCCTCTCAGACCCCCTATAGATCGTCGGCTTGGTGAGCCATTACCTCACCAACTACCTAATCTAACGCGGGCTAATCCTTCACCGATAAATCTTTGGACCGGAGTCATTATACGGTATTAGCACAAGTTTCCCTGTGTTGTTCCGTAGTGAAGGGCATATTCCCACGCGTTACGCACCCGTGCGCCGCTGACACCGAAGTGCCCGCTCGACTTGCATGTATTAAGCCTGCCGCCAGCGTTCGTTCTGAGCCAGGATCAAACTCTCAAGTTTGATTCCATGCTCAATGAATACTAGTTCATTGCTCAAGTTAATTAATTTTAGGACCTGCTTTTGCAGTTAAATTAAAAACGTATTTGCGTAAGCAGATTCGCTTTTAGGCAAAAACAGGACCAATTTTAAACGCGTCGATATGACGAGTTCAGCCTGCTGCCTGCGAATCTGTTTTTTCTGTTCACGATGTTCAAGAACCGCGATTTAAGTTCGCTACTCTGTTTAGTAAGCCGTCAAAATTAGGCAAAAAACTTGTCCGCAAATGAAGTCTCATTTGCTGAGAAAGTCTTCTGTTTTTCGACGATTTGGGGACCCTAAAGAAAAGTTCCCGGTCAGTCAACCCCTAATTTAAACTTTCTTTAAGTTTTTTAGAGGCCTTACATTGCGAAAAAGCTTTGTTTTCAAGGCTTTCGCGCCGCAAGAGATCGCCCTTATATATAGGGGGATTATCATTGTCAAACATCTTTTTTAAAAAATTGTAAATTATTTTTAACGGGAGGTTTATGCGTAACAAAACATCCCGTTTTATATTCGTAAAAGTCATATAAATAGCTACACTGATGCAGGGAAACGCTTATTTTAAAGGGGATTTATATGGCTACATTCAAACAGGCAATCATCACCGCACTTCAGAAATATGCTGATTTTAAAGGCCGCGCGACACGTTCCGAGTACTGGTATTTCTATTTATTCTCCGTTTTGACCGCCCTTGCCGCAAGCATTATAGACAGCGCGCTGTTCGGCCAGGCCTACGGCCCGCTTTATTCGCTTATTACGCTCGCGCTTTTGATCCCGAACTTCTCGACCGGCGTGCGTCGCCTGCATGATAGCGAACATAATGGCTGGTGGATTATCGTCCCCATCGTGAATATCGTGTTTCTATGCTTCAAAAGCAGCGAAGGCGCGAATATATACGGCGAACCTTCCTCCTGATTTGCATTAGGCGGGTTGCGGAACGACCGATCGCGGCTCGATAACAGGAAGTGCGATTAACTCTTTATTATCAGCGGTTTTCTCAACCACTGATATTGTTTTCGGATCGATTGCCGCAGCCTGAATAATAATTGTCGGCGCTGCCTGGGTTGTTTTCTCATTATTTTTTCTAATACCGTCTACTGTCGCGCAGACACCTGCGGCGGCCCCGCACGCCAGCGCTGTCGGCAATGCCGGAATGGAGATCGCGCAAGCTGTAATAAAGGCTGAAACCGCTGTCATTGTCGTCGCCGCTGCCGTCAGTGCGCTTGCACCAACGCCCAGGAACTGAAAAGTCCCCTTCATCACGGAACCCGCATTTTTAAAGACTTCGGATAGCTGCATGACCTGCTCCTTGCAGGCCATATAAAACCATATCTTTGTATATTATGTCAATTAAAAGTAACGAAGCGTTTCTCTCGGTGGATGAATTTCGATTAATACCCTGAATCTCTTACAAATAATCAGGACTTTATTAGAATCGGGCCAGATTCGAAGATTGATTTTAGAAGTTAAGATATGCGCTCCGGGGGGATCCATCTGACTGTGCTACTGGTTTTTGCCGTATTCGGCGGAGCACAGGCGTATGCACAGGAAAGGCTCGTGATGAACGAGCTCGCGCCCTGGGTCAAAGACGATATTTCAATCGAGCCGAAACTTCTCAGCACAAAAGACATCGATCGCAATTTCAACAAACAGGTTCGGAATAAACATGCCGCACAGGAAAATGCTGATGAATCCGATTCCGATGAGGAAGAGAATAACGATCCGCAATTATCGCCGCTTGAAAAAATGTACTCCGATCGCGTTGTAGATACGGTCAAGCAGTTCGGCTATGACATGTTTGCATCAATTCACAGCAAACAGAAAAACGAAGACGAAATTCCAGCGGGTGCCGTGCAGGATGATTTCGTCTTAAGCAGCGGCGATGAATTATCCGTCGTCATGCGCGGACAAAAACAAGGCAGCGAAACAGCCACCATTACATCGGAAGGCATGTTGGTGATCGATGACCTGCCGCCCATTTCCGCCGCCGGACGCACGCTGGGCGATGTTCGCGCGCAATTGAAAAGCGAAACAGGACGGCTCTATAACACCGATATCTTTCTGTCTCTTGCCCATGTCAACCAGATCAATGTGCTCGTCATCGGCCACGTCAAAAACCCGGGGCGGCAGACGCTCACCAGCTTCGACACGGTACTGGATGCACTGATGTCGGCAGGCGGCGTTGAGAAGACGGGCACGCTCCGCCAGATCCGGCTGGTGCGCGACGGCAAGACGATGCTCGTCGACCTCTACGGGCTTCTGATTTTCGGCAGTGACGGCGTTGACCTTGCGCTGCGCAACGGCGACAAGATTATCGTGCGCCCGATCGGGCCTACCATCGCCGTGACTGGCGACGTTAAGCGCGCCGGTGTCTATGAAATTCTTCCGGCGCTTAAAGCCAACTGGGACCGCCCTGAAGAGAAAAGCCAGAAACTCTCGATGAGCGATTTGCTTGGCATGTCGGGCGGTGTCATGTCTCCGGCTGCGCACCGCTTCCTGCGCATGGATATAACGGATAAGGGCGCGGAACATGTTGCCGAAGTCAGCGACAGTCTTGATCGTATCTTCAGCGACGGCGATATCCTCAATATCGCGCGCGGCAAGGAAAAACGCGAAGGCACGGTGGAGTTGATCGGCAATGCCAATCAGTCGGGCATTCATTCGCTCTCCGAAGCCGAAACGTTATCGGCCCTCCTCTACGACGATTCAGTCGTCGGCCCGGAAACCTACCCTTTGATCGGCGTGATCGAACACTGGAACAAGAAGCAGATGGCCAAGGAACTGATCGCTTTCGTGCCGAAGCTTGTCTTGAGCGGCGAGCAGGATCACAAGCTCGAAGATAACGATGCCGTCTATCTCTTTTCTCAAAAGCAGATCGAAAGCCTCAAGAAAGCCGACCCGCAGGCCGAGATGATCGAAGCCTCGATGGGCGGCAGCGAACGCGAACTGGACGATACGCCGCGCATCACCCAGGCGATGAAGAAATTCCTGATCGAACGCTCGCTCTTCGTGCGCGGGGCCGTGCGCGAACCCGGTGCCTATCCTGTCGCTGAAGGCGCAACGCTTGATTCAGTGCTGGCAATTGCCGGCGGCCCGTCACTCGAAGGCAATACGCAGAATATCGAAGTAACTTCTGATCAGGACGATCAGGGCACGAAACGCGACACGTTCGATCTCGCGAAAACCGATCCGCATAATATTCGTCTCTCGCCCGGCGACACGGTGCGCGTCAACCAGAAATTCCGCCGCGTCGAGGATAATCATGTGCTGCTGATCGGCGAAGTCAAAAATCCCGGCACTTACGATCTTCAGCCCGGTGACACGCTCGGCAAGCTTCTGGCGCGCGCAGGCGGCATCACCGAAGATTCATATCCGGACGGCACGATCTTCAGCCGCCTCTCCGAACGTAAACGTGAAGAAACACGTTTTAAATCGCAGGCGCAGGATCTTGAACTCAAACTTGCCGCCATGCTCGAACAATCTGACAAGGACAAAAAACCGGATCCTACGGATGTCGCCGTCGCGCGCGACCTCATCACACAACTGAAAAGCACTGAAGCATTGGGCCGGATTACCGTTGAAGCCGATCCTGCCATGCTCAAATCCCAGCCACAGCTTGATATCCTCCTTGAAAGCGGCGACCGGATTTATATTCCAAAACGTCCGCTGACCGTCCGCGTTGCCGGCGAAGTCCTCTCACCTGCCGCCCTGCAATTCCGCACTGAGAAAAAACCGCGCGATTATATCAATGAAGCCGGCGGCATGAGTTACAACGCGGATGATGATCGCTCCTTTGTCGTCTATCCCGACGGCAGCGCACAACCGCTTGCCGTTTCAAGCTGGAACCACAACCCGTCTTTCATCCCGCCGGGCTCGACGATCGTCGTCCCGAGAGATCCTAAGCCTTTGACATTCATAGATGGCGCGAAAGATATCTCGCAAATCCTCGCCAATGTCGCGACAGCCGCCATCTTCGCGGACGATATCCGCAACAACGATTAAATTTGCGCAATTTTTTGCAGAGGCCTATTATTCCGGCATACCGACCTTGTGAATAAAGGACTGTGCCATGCTGCGTAACCCGTTAATTTTTATTCCCCCTTCCGAATTTACCCTGCCGCCGGAAGGTATGGTGCTCGCCAAAAAACTCGAAAATGTCGGCTTTATAAGCCCGATCTTCTATGGCGGCGCGTTGCGCGATGCTTTCCGTGGCGCGGCCTATAACGATCTCGACATCAAGGTCGCAGTCGAAGGCGGCCGGTTTCAGGGCACCAACCGTATGATTAAAACCGCGATGGAGCTCCTCAAAGACATTCCTGAAATCCGCGTAACCGGCATGGAAAATTCTTATGATGGAAATTACGGCGAGCACGGGTCCATGATTCACAAGAGAGCCTGCAAGCTTGACGTAATCTTCAATTATGAAGGCCGTGAAATAGATGCCGACATCGTTGTGATGAAAATGCCGTCGACTCTCGGTCAGGTCGTGCGTGCGGCAGACGCGCCGATCAATTCTCTTGCAGTGGATACACAAGGCAATACCCTCGCTCATCCTGAATTTGAAAGCGACATAGAGGGTCGCTGGTATGCGATTATGCGACACGATCCGGATGATATCGTCGATTCAGTCAAGCGCTTTGTAAAAATCCGCCAAAGGTTTGAAGGGCTGGAACTGTATCTGGATACTGGCTATATGGGAGAGACCGGTGTCAAAGTCGCGAAGGCCGCCTATAGCAGATACCCGGCACCTTAGGATCCTCCGCACAGCACAATAGAAGCCCATGCAACTTGGCTTTTATCCTGCTATAATTAATCATGCTCTTTTCGATCGTGACCATTACCCTCAACAACCGCGAAGGTCTTGAAAAGACTGGGCTTTCGCTGGAAGACCAGGAATATGACGGGTTTGAATGGATCATCATCGACGGCCGCTCGACCGACGGCACGCCCGAGGATTTCGAGAATTACCAGGCCCATATCGTCTCGGAAGATGATGACGGCATTTATGATGCGATGAACAAAGGTATCTCGATCGCCACCGGTGACTATATTCTATTTCTCAATGCCGGCGATACGCTCGCCCAGACCCAGACATTGAAGAAAATAAAGGATGCCGTCTGGCTGTCAAAGCCTGATTTCATCTACGGCGATTCATGGGAATTTTCGAACGAGCGCACCTGGTATAAAACCGCGCGGTCGCATACCAAAATCGACAAGGGAATGTTTACCCACCATCAGGCGATGTTTTACAGACGCGAACTGATCGGCGATCTGCGCTACGACACCAGCTATAAAATTTCCGCGGATTACGATTTCACTTTGCAGTTCCTGAACAAGGCAGCAACCTGTCTTTACCTGCCGACACCGATCTGTACTTTCGAAGGCGGCGGCATCTCACAACGCAACGTAAGACGCGGCCGCAAAGAGCAATTCGCAATACGCCAGAAACACAAAGTCCTGACCATGCCGCGCAATATGATGATTTATGCCACGCAAATGGCAAGCTGGGGATTTAGATCTTGCGCTCCAGGGGTATACTGGAAACTGAGGCAAGCTTCAGTCCCTCACGCTGAACCGGCGGCGTATCAACAAGAATCTTCACCAGATCCGTAAGCTGTTTGGAAGTTAAATGAGACGTATCATGCTGGCGACGGAATGCATTTAATTCCATCTCAATTACCGCAGGATGAATGCCGGTATTTTTCGCGATCAGATGCGCTTCAAGACCGAAATGCTTTTCGTCATCATACTCGCTGCCATCCATAACAAGCCCGTCCACGACCTTATCGATCGCCTTGCGGGCTTCGCTCATAAATCTGTCTACGAGCGTAATCTTCCTATGCGGCCAGTGATAGATAGCTCCCATTTCAACCCTCCCGGTTTTTTATTTATTGTATTAATTTATAATATTGCATCTTCCTGTGTGCAAACTTTAATCCTTCATTTCCGTCCAAAAAGCCCAAAAGAAATATAAAACTTACAAGAAACATAAGTTGCGGCCTGAATTTATTGCGCCGCAAAAAATTCTTAACGCGATTACGGAGAGGTTTAGGGTCAATTGGCCACGCGTCTTTTGCGTTCATCCCCATCTCCCAGCGCGCGTATTTCTGATGCCGGAACAGCCAGGCGCGCTCGTCGTCGATGGCATCATGGATAAGACCTTCTTTGACCTGCCCGATTTCCTCGCTCGTAAATCCCGCCTTCAAAACAGGCTGGTAATGGCCTTCAATTTCTCCCATGCCCGGGATATCGAGATCGTCGACAACGGGGAATTCCATCTTCCGGCGATCGAACAGCGCGATCTTGTTATTCTGCAAGCCGTGCCTGAGAACTTTGCCATTCACACTATGCCAGCCTCTCACGAAATACCCTGCCGCATCAGGTGCATGCGCAAAAAGATTTGAGATCTCCGCTTTCAATTGATCCGTCACGATTTCATCGGCATCGACAAAGAACACCCAGTCATGTTTCAAAGGCACGTTATCAAGGCACCATTGACGCTTTTTGGGATATTGCTTGTTCCAGATAAAATTGACCGCTTCAAATCCTGCGTCTTTGGCAACGGCGACTGTGCGGTCCTGACTTTGTGAATCAACAACAATGATTTCATCAAACCCATGAAGCGCCTCAAGGCAGCGCGGCAGTTTGGCCTGCTCGTTTTTTGTGACGATGATAGCCGAGACAGGAATCGTCATTCAGTATCTGCGTTTTTAAACGAGAACATCAGGAAACCAAAGAACGCACCGATCAGCAGGCAAAACGGTACGATCACAGAGCCGCGCGGCCAGACGGGTTTTGGCGAAGCGGAAGGTGGCTCGACCAGTTCCGCCGCATAAGGCTGGTCCATCGCGATCAGCATTTTTTGCCGCTCTTCCAGAAGCAGCAAATCCGCGAGCGCCTTGCGGTGATCCGGGTTATAGGCCTCCTGTAAAGCTTTTTGCAGATAGGCGATACGGTTTTCGCTTTGCACTCTTGCTTCGTTGCGGATCATCTCATCCGTAATTTTATGCAGATGACCGAGGAATTTTTCGGTGAACTGCGCGTCCGGGTGGCGGAACGTAATCATGAAACTTGAAGTCGCACCAACCGGCTCGATCACCACATGGTTCTTGATATACGCAGATAATTCCTCCGGGGTTTTTACATCTGGCCCTGGCATGAAACGAAAGATCGTATCTTTGTTTACATTATCGAGTATGCCCTGGTATTTTGAAAAGATGCGCGCGACAGAGACTTCACGAAAGCTCTGCTGGAATTTCGTATAGTCGCGCGGTATCTGGTTGGAAACCGACATCTGCGGGAAAGCCTGAGGATTACCGTTCAGGACCGTCAGGGATTTTTCTTCATTGCCCTGTGCCGGCGGCGCGATGATCATATGCGCTTCATAACGCGGGGTCAGGGTGAACATCAGGAAAATCGCGACGAGCACTCCGCAAATCATGCCTGCGAACACAAAGGACCGCCCTTTCCAGGCCGCCCGCATCAGATCGACAAATGAATCCCCCGTACTCGTCATCGTAGAGGACTATAACGGGATTTTTCAGGCGGCGGGATAGCGAATCGCAGATCTTGCACAGTTGATCCAGTTCTTTATAGAACCGGATGCCCCGAAATCTTCCGAAGCGCGGCGCGCGCCTTTATGCGCCTCGAACCATTTGCTGCCGTCCATGCGGTACTGGATAATAGTATCGGCCAGCGCGACAGGATTGCCCTGCGCGATCACCGATCCGGCGTGGTAATCCTTGATGACATGTGCCGTCTCCGATTGCTCTGGGCCGATCAGGATACAGGGCCTCTCTGCGGCCAGCGCCGAGTAAAGTTTCGACGGCACGATCAGCCCCGTGGCTTCGTGCTTCATGCTGATCAGGTGCACATCCCCGCTCTGCATCATTTCCTTCAGCTGGAACGCCGGCTGGGTCGGCAGCAGGCGGACATTCTCAAGCCCGCGGCGCGTGCGTTCGGCGGCCAGGTGCTCATGTCCCGGCCCTTCGCCGACAAAGATGAATTCGATCTCGGGATTTGAAATCTGCAGGATACTCGCCGCTTCCAGAATAGTGGTCACCGGATGCGCGCGCCCCAGATTTCCGGCATACAGCACACGGAATCTCGGATTGGTGTTTATAAAAAGCGGCTTTGCGTTTTCATCACGATCGTTGGCAGGTTTGAGAGATTCTATTTTTCGAGCGCTCGCCTGGAATAATTCCCTGTCCGGCCAGTTCGGAATGACGGTCAGTTTTTTCGCATCGACACCGATCTGCACGAGATAATCCCCCATGCAACGGCCGATCGCGACAACATGATCGCAACTGCGCAGAGCGGCCTGCGACGTGCGGCTCAAAAACCGCATCAACGGTTTCGGGAATTTCATATCGAGCACAGGCAGGATATCGGGATACAGATCCTGGCACCAATGGATATGCGTGGATTTTTTCCATCTGGCCAAAATGCGCCCGGCGACGACCAACATCGGCGGATCGGTCAGCGTCACAATGAGGTCTGTCCTCTTGAATTTTCGCGCGGCATTAAAAAGTTTTACCCAGGTCCATAAATAATTCACCGAGACCTTGCGGGCGTTTGCCTTGACGCGGCGAATGAAAATAGGACCTTCTTTTACGTCCTGGTTTTTTGCGCCGGTCGTAATGATATTCACGTCCCAGCCGTCTGCCGCAAATGATTGCGCGAGATCGCGCAGCACGCGGCCCGTCGCTCCCTTCGCAGGAGGATAAACACGGTTGATGAACAGTACAGTTGGCTTGCGCATCTTTTTCTCAGTAATGTCCGGCGATGTTCAGGGTACAGCGTTTTATGGCATAGACCTGCGCGGGATTTCAAGCTTTTTGCCCGATTGCAGGCTCGCAAGTATTAACAGGAGCAACCCGTAGCCGAGCGATTTATAACTGGCATAAAGCCCGAGCCCTATCAGTAAAGGCCCGGCGAGCGCATAAAGATATAATCTGTCTTGTCTGAGTTGCGGCCATACAAGCCTTAAGAGCCCCGCGCCATAACAGAGAAACATTATAACGCCCATAAGCCCTGTTTTCAGAAAAAGGGACGAGATAAGACTGTGCGTGAAATTAACGCGCAATCCTCCGACCGCCGGATTTTCAAATTCCGCGCCCCATCCCATGCCGAATAAAAATGAAAAGGTGGAATGCGATAACTGGTCATAGACGGCCTGCCATTCCTCGGCGCGGGAATTCAATCCGACCATTTGCGTCTTGAAGGAAAGCTGACGAATGATCTCGCCGAAAAAGGAATAGCCTGGAATAAGAACAATGCTCGCGATGATCGCCGCGAAGATGGCGGCGCGCGGCCTGCGCCAGAACAGCCACACGAAACCCATGAAAATCAGAACGGCTATATAAAACAGACTCGCCCGCTGCATCAGGGCCGCCATGGCGAGAAGCGGGATGGCGGCCAGTATCAGCAGCAGAATTTTGCGCGGCCATGCATTCATCTGATCCATCAATGCCGTTCCTGCAAGAAAGACACATGAAAATAAAACCTCGGGGCTGTTGGCAAGATAGAGAAGATCGGGCGGCGATCCCTGCCAGGCTTCCGGCATGAAAATCTCGCTGCCGAAACTGATAAGCGTGCGCATGGCGAATATAACGCCGATACAGGCCACAGCCCATGAAAGAAGCCGCGTATCGCTCTGCCGCCTGTAGACATAGAGAACGGGCATCAGGAGAAAGAAAAATGGAACCATATCGCGGATAATCTCGACCATCGAAGCCCCGCTTGAAAGCGCGACGAGAACCGGCACCGACACCCCATAAACCGCGAGTACGAGCGCGGGCATCTTGTCGCTTGAGAAACGTATCTTAAGCGATGCCACCATCATGAACAGGATGGCAAGTTCGGTGATGCCTATGATATCGGGGGTCGGCGAGCTGAAAACCGCATAGAGGGCAAGCGCGCATATAAATAAGATCCGGTCGCGGATAATTGCCGTTACATTGCCCTGCATGTTTCGTTTTTAGCATTTATCGAACAGGCCGAAATGCAGAAAAGCCGCCCATGGGCGGCTTTTGCACTGTAAGTTTCAGCGTGGATCAGATTTTCGTGACCGGCGTTTCCTCAAGCGTCACAGGATCCGTATGGAACTGGACCATCCCGTCGTCTGCCAGAGCTTTCTCCTGGGCGATCGCCGATTGCGCGGCGCTTGAGGCCGAAGATGATGTCGCGTAATTTGTAAAGGCATTGGCCGCCGATGAACTGCCGATCGCGGAACCGAGAGCGTTCGTCGCATATTGCTGGGCGTTCGTCGTGATGCCGTTCGCGCCGGCCGTGGCGGAAAGACCACCGGCGCTCGCCGTCACACCGTTCGAATTAACTCCGATCGTGACACCGCCGATATTAAACGAGAAGCCGCCCGAGCCCGAGCTGCCGCCCGAATTCCCGCCATAGAGCGTTCCGCCGCCGGCAATGCCTTGTTGCAGCATGTTGTCGATACGGCTCTGGCGATATGTCGAACTGCCGGACGCATAGGCGATCGTCTGCCCGAGCGCGGAACCGGAAGACGATGAAGAAGATTCCCCCAGAAGTGAACCTGTGAGTCCTCCCAGATTTGTAATGCTCGATGTTTTAGTCGCAAGACCGGCGATCGTCGATGAAGCGCTGTTGCTCAAACCCAGTGAAGACCCCGCCTGCTTGATCAGACTATTTGTCGCCGTTTTGCCCAGTGTTGAAAAAGCGTTACCGCTGGTGATGGAACTTGCCGCGCTCGAAACTTTGGTGACAGTATTTTTAACTGCGGTGACCGTACTCGTCACTTTTTTGACCGTGCTGACCGCGCTCTTGAGCGATCCTAAAAGACTTGCATGCGAGGGCGCTGAAAACCCTGCCGTCGAGAGCAATAATACTGTGAGTGTTAAAATCCTGTGTTGCATGGCGATTCCCCGTTACCCTGAATACCTTTTCATATTAACCCGACAACTATTAACAAATCGGAAATTCTGTAAAATTTTATCTAATTTACCATATTTATATTGTTTACTGAATTTTAAGGGTTTGTGAGCATTATAGAAAACAAGAAAAGGTCCCGATAAAGGGATTGAGGAGTGTGAGATGCAGATTAATATACAACAATTCATCCAGCAGGCAGGCTTGAACGAGCCGTTCTACCCGGGCAAACGTGTCGTCAAGGCATGTCCGCAGCCGGGGGAATATAAGAGCCATTGTGTCGTTTATGACTGGCATGACCCTGCCCGCATCCGTATCGAGATCAAGGCCGGCCTTTCCGGCAAGGATTTAACGCCCAAGGAACTGGTGCGTTATCCGATCAGCTTCCAGGCCCCGACTTTCATCGAGATCGATGTCAAAACCGGCGCGATCAGAACATTGTCCTCGCACGATGATGAAGATGGCGATGAAGACGGTGAAGGCGGTAAGAAATCTTCGGGCGGCGGCGGTAAACGTCCCGCGCTGAAAAAATCCGAACTTCAAAGCACCACTTTCTCTTTCGCCTCAGCGGCGGAAGGTCTTGTGCCGGAACTTGGCAAAATCGTGAACATGGTCGTGCTCGGCATGCAGATCGCCGAAGAAGCGTTCGGCAAGGTGCTCGATAAATTCTACGCGCAGGTCGAACACGGCAAGATGGCTGCAACGGACCTGATGGCGGCTGCCGGAAAATTCGTCACCAAATACACGCCGGCCGCTTTCCTCAAACCTGCGGGCGACGAAGACAAGGTCTACAAATACAATCGGGAGAAAAACGAGCCGATGTTCGCCGGGATGAACCCCGGCTAGCGTCAAAGGCGAGTTGAACAGAAGAATCCCCGGGTCTCCCGGGGATTTTTTTATCAGAATGTATCGAGCGTCTCACCGATCGTCGTGATCAGCCGGTCGATATGGTTCTCATTGAGAATTAATGGCGGTGTCAGGATCATGTTAAGCGCCGTGAAGCGCGCGTAGACACCTTTCTTGTAGTTCTCGAAGAACATGGTACGCGGATAATAATACGGATCGTCTTTCGAATATTCCTCAAGCTGTACCGCCGCCATCATGCCGCAATTGCGGATATCGACGACGCGCGGCTTGCCGCGTAAAGAGTGCACCGCCTCTTCCCAGATCGGCATCATCTTACGCGCATTCGCGAATACGCCGAGCTCCTCATATGTATCGAGCGTGCCAAGCGCCGCGGCGCAGGCCAGCGGATGCCCGGAATAAGTATAGCCGTGCATCAGCTCGATCGGCGCTTCGTTATCCTTGGCGAAGGCATCATAGATTTTCTTCTGCACAAAGACCGCGCCCATCGGCACCGCGCCATTGGTCAACCCCTTGGCGGTGGTAATGATATCCGGCGTGACACCGAAATAAGTGCTCGACGATATACTGCCCATGCGGCCAAAACCTGTCACGACTTCGTCGAAGATCAGCAGGATGCCGTATTTATCGCAGATCTCACGCAATTTCTGCAGGTACCCGACCGGCGGCGGCAGAATACCCGTTGAACCCGTGCAGGGCTCGACGATGACGGCTGCGATATTTTCCGCGCCGTGCACATAAACGATCCGCTCTAAATTCTCCGCGAGATGACCGCCCCAGTCCGGCTGGCCTTTTTTAAAACTGTTATGTTCGAGGTCATGCGTATGCGGCAGAAAATCCGTACTGCCGAGATAAGGCCCGAAGGGCATGCGGTTGTAGAAAGTCCCACTGACCGACAGACCGCCATAGCCGACACCGTGATAACTGCGTTCACGCCCGACCAGCACGACCCTTGAAGCATCGCCCCTGAATCTGTGATAGGCGCGCGCGATCTTCAGCGCGGTATCGACGGACTCCGAACCGGAATTCGTGAAGAAAACATGAGAAAAAGGCTCAGGAAAGGCATCCACCAGCCGCTTCGCTGCCATAAAGCCGGCCGGGTGGCCGAGATTGAAGGCCGGCACGTAATGAAGCTGTTCCATTTGCGCTTTCATCGCTTCCTGGATGCGCGGCGCGTTATGGCCTGCGTTGACGCAATAAAGTCCGGCGGACATATCTAGAATTTCACGCCCGTCCTGCTCATATATATACATGCCCTCCGCTTTTGTGATAATGCGCGGGGCCTTCTTGAATGCCCTGTTTGGTGTAAACGGCATCCAGAATTCTTCGAGGGAATTGGGAAGTGATGAAAAATCATACATAGAAAGTGTTCCTTTCTCTTGATATATTAATGATAACAGAAAAAAAGCCCGGATATAACCCCCGAGATAACAAAGCTCCATCATGCAGGACAACAATTCAGATTTCGATGCTGCAACGCCTCAAAACCGTGAGAACGTCATCCGCTTCGAAAAAATCAGAGCGGCGAATAAAAATAAACCGGAACATCCGCCTTTGCTCAACATGCCGGAAGCGACAAAAGTCCTGACCATCAGCATTGCGCTCGTCTTTATGGTGATGTGGGGTACGGCACAATTATTTCCGTCCTTTCCGTCTGACCTGATTTTCAACGAACTTGGTTTTGTATCGGCGCGCTGGACGGGCGATCTGCCGTTCGGACTGACGGCACTGTTCTCTCTCGTGACCGTCAACTTCCTGCATGGCGGCTGGTTCCATATGGGCGTGAATGTCGCGACGCTTGTGGCGTTTGGCTCCGGCATTGAAAAAAGAATGGGGGCGACCAACATGCTCGTGCTTTTCTTTTTGAGCTCGATCGTGGCGCTGATAAGCCAGCTTTTGATTTCGCCGCATTCGACCATGCCGATTATCGGCGCGTCAGGCGGCATCAGCGGCCTGTTTGGCGGCGTGCTGATCATGCTCAAGCATGACGGACGCGCAAGCGGAGAAAATCAGAAACTCGCGCCCATGATATTGATGTGGATCGCAATCTCGGCGATTTTCGGCGTAATGGGCGGACCGAACGGCGAGAACATCGCGTGGCTCGCCCATATCGGCGGCTTCCTCGGCGGACTGGTCATTGCCGCCGTGATGTTTAAAAAATCACGACGCTTGTCTTAAAAGCCACTGCGCGCCGGCCATCTCCTGCAAATGCGGCGACTCACGCCATTCGAGCGTATTGAAATAGCCTTCCGGCTCGACAATCGGTGTCCATTGTTCAAAGACACGGTTGGTTTTAGAACAGATCCATTGCGGACCCACCGGTGCCTTGGATACGCGGTCCAGCCATTGGCGGATGACTTCCGGATTTTTGTTCGTCGCTTCTTCGAGACGCACCCACATCAGGTAAAGATTCTTCGTAGGCTTAAGTTTCTCCGCGCGCGCCAGCGCAGCTTTCGCCTCTCCCCACATGCCATGATCGATGGCAACGCTGGCAATCGCCAATACCGCTTCCTGGCTGGCAGGGTGAAATTCGGCAACCCATTCCATCCATCGGTATTCAGTCGTGCGCTGATCCTTTTTATCCTGCGGGCATAGCCTGCGCCACAGATCGAGAAGCTGGGGATTTGCAGTCAACGCCCAATCCTTCTTGACGACGGCGAGCGCCGCGACACGC
>JBEHYB010000043.1:0-19307 GCA_048498395.1 Pseudomonadota bacterium | reverse complement strand
AGCATGGAGCTCAAACAGCTTTCTGCCAATCTCGACGACTACGTGATGAAACAAGGTGTCGTCTACCAGACGCAGACTGTCGTCAGAAACAGCCTTGCGAACCAGGCGACGGCGATCATTGCCCTGAAACGAAGCAACCTGAACGCTTTGACACAGGCCAATATCAACCTGAACGAAGGCGTGGCGACTGCCGCGGTTCACTTCGCGACGACCCTGACCGCCCTCAACAGCGCGTCAACGGCCGAAGCCAGCGAACAGATCGGCGGTACTTTCGATGCCGTCCGTCGTTCGACACAGGACACTCTGGAAGCCGTCCTTGGCCACCTGGTCGAGGATATCGACTCCGGTCGCTCCAAGATTGCCGCGCAAGCGGAGAGCGTCAAACAACTGGCCGGCGTTCTCGAGAATGTCCGCGGCGATATGCTGCAAGGCATCCGCGCTACGCTTACCACGCTTGACGATGCTGAAGTTGCGAACAAGGAACTCAGCGATGTCGCAAGAAAAACCAAAGCGGTTGAAACCGACGCGCAACGCGCCCACGATAGCGGCGCGGATGTGGAGTCGACAGGTCCTGCCAAAACAGCGAAAGCTGCAGGCATCTCCGCTCCCGGTTTCTAATTGGGTATAAAACCTTCTCGTTACAAATAAATTCTGTGGTTGGGGCAATACTGCCCCACCCCGTAAGCTGGGAAACCGGCGGATATATTTAAACGGCCTTTGAGCCAAATGGAGAAATTACTGTGTCCACACTGACTGTTTCTGACTACCTTGTAGACTTTGAGAAACTGCTGAAAAAAGAACCTGATTTCAATCTCGTCGGTCGCGACGATGTCATAGATGACCTGTCCCACATTCTCGTCCAGCAGGAAGCATCCAACATTCTCTTATACGGTGAAACCGGGGTCGGTATGACCTCGGTCATTAAAGGTCTCACCAGCCGCAAGACGGACAACGAAAAACCGCTCCCGCTCGATATCGTTTCCCGCCGCTTTACCTGGCTCGATGTCAATAAACTCTTCAGCCTCGGCGATGAACAACAGATCATCGAAACCTTTCAGGCGGTGCTCGACTCCCTCGAACGCTCCCACAACCGCGTTCTGGTGATCGATGATTTTCGCGACTTCCTCGACGGTGTCGAAGGCATGCCGAACAAGCGCATGATGAACATGATGATGGGCGCGCTGAAAGAACGCGACTTCCAGGCGATCTGGATCTGCCGACGCGAAAACCTCGCAGATGTCATTAAATGCCATTCGGACGTGAAGGAAGTCTTCACCCCGATCGAAGTCAAAGAACCCTCCAAAGACGAAATCCTCGAAATCGTAAAATCCCTCTCTCCAAAACTTCAGGCGCACCACCGTATCGTGATCGACCCGAAAGCGATGGCCGAAGCGGTCAACCTGCTGACGCAATATCGCGGCGCGATGAACTACCGCGCCCAGCCTTTCCGTACGCTGCATTTGCTCGACAGGGCGGCAAGCGACAAGCAATTGAGCATGCGCAACTGCGCGCCGGGCCTCGATGCGCTTGAAAAACAGCTGGCGCTCGTCAACAAGGAATTGGGAGCCGCCACGGCAAGCCGCGACGAGCTTAACCTGCTCGAGCAGAAAAAAGTCTCGCTTGAATCGGATATCGCGGAAAAAACAGCCGACTGGACCAGCTACCGCAAGCAGATCACCGACCTGATGACCAGCATCAGCGAAAGCGAAGAGAAACTCGATCAGAAACGACATGAACTTGACGCTGCGCTCGCGAAAGCAAAAGCCGCGAATGACGAGCTAAAGGATTCAGCGCCGAAACCTGTCGCCGCCCCTGCGCCGGAACCGAAAAAAGGTCTTCTCGCCGGATTGGCCGGCTTTGACGACGACAGCAATGACGGCAAGTTCGACTCTCAACTTCTGGTTGAGAGCAAGGATGTCCGGGATATTCGCGATGCGATTACGACCTACGAAAAAGGCATTCCGAAAATGAATGCGCAGCTTCAGGCGCTTGGCGATAAATACGCGCTTGAAATCACGCTGACCAAGGAAGACATCAAGAAAACTTTCAGTAACGAAACCGGCATCCCGCTGAAAAAACTCGGCGTGGATGAAACCGATAAATACATGAACGCTGAAAAAGAACTCGGCGACATGGTTATTTCGCAGGATGAAGCCGTCTCTGCGGTTTCGGGTTCCTTGCGTCGCGCCAAGGCCGGTCTTAAAAAACCGAACAAGCCGATCGGTACCTTCTTCTTCCTCGGCCCCTCGGGCGTTGGTAAAACCGAAATGGCGAAAGCCCTTGCGACCTTTATGCATGGCGATCAGAAAGCCCTGATCCGTATCGATATGTCCGAATACCAGGACAAGAGCTCGGTTGGCAAACTGATCGGCGCGGCACCAGGTCTTGTTGGATATGAGGAAGGCGGTACGCTGACCAATGCGATCCAGCGCAACCCGTACTCGATCGTCTGTTTCGACGAAATCGAGAAAGCCGACCCGAAAGTGTTCGACGTGCTGTTGCAGATGCTCGACGAAGGCCGCCTGACCGACGGTAAAGGTATTCCTGCCGACTTCACAAACGCGGTGATTATCTGTACGTCGAACTTCGGCGCACGCCACTTCCTCGACAAAAACAAGTCTTTCGCGGAAGCCAGCGCCTTCGTCCAGAACGCGCTTTATAACGGCGATACCGAATACGGACAGGACTCACCGTTCCGTCCTGAATTCCTCAACCGTTTCTCCAAGATCATCAGCTTCAACCGCCTGAGCCTTGAAACTGTTCAGATGATCGCCAAGAAGCAGATTACCGAACTTGGTAAAACCATCACGGCGAACTTGCCGCAATTGTCTCTCGAGATCGGCCCCGAAGATCTGGCCGCCTTCGTCAGCGCCAATTATCAGGACCCGTCGAAAGGCGCGCGTGTCGTGACCGAAGTGGCGATCCCGAACAAGATCGGCGATCCGCTTGCGGAAGCGATCCTGAAAGAGCAACGCGCACAGGCGATCGCACAGGGCGACAGCGAAATCGAAGTTGAACCGGAACCGAAAATCATCCGCATCAATTATAACGATGCAGACGGTGTCGGCATGACCATCGTACCGCGCAATGCCGGAGCCGCGATCGCGGTTCCAGCCGCTACAAATGCAAATTCACCCAAAGTCGCAGCACCTTTTGAAACCGCTGCAAGTCCAAAATAGGAGGACACTATGAGTAACGATAAACCGACGATAGAAGACCGCCTCGCCGCTCTGAAATCCGATGGAGCCGCAAAACCAAGCTCCGCGACACAGGAAGCGATGGACCGCCTCGCCGCCGACCGCGCGCGCGACAAGGCAAAAGCTGACGAAGCCGCGAAGGCCGAAGCCGCCGCCGCTGCCCGCAAAACCGAAACCCCGCTCCAGTCAGTCGGGCGCATCCTGAAAGGCGACGAGAAACACAACATCAAGAACGCCTACGGACTTGTAGGCGTATTCGGCGTTATTTCAGGACCTGCGAAAACCGTATCGGAATTCACCGGACTGACTTTTGCCTTTAACAAAGCAAAAGATGCCTGGGACAATTACGGCGCCCCGATCCGCTGGTTCGCCGGTGGTACCAATAAATTTGTCGTCAAACCTGCTGTATGGCTTGGCGGTAAATGGATCGACATGCATTGGGATCTTTACAAGAAAGCCGCTGTCTCCAAAAACGAAGACGGCACAACGAAACACCACCTGGCGCGCGGTGTCGCCTCTGCCGCTTTCAGCCTTGCCGCGACCGCCGTTGTCGGCGCTGTCGTGCTCGATACGCCGGTGATGCTGTACGAAGCCGGCATGTACGGGCTTACTGCAAAAACCGAACAGCTTTACCTGCACGGTGTCAGCCCAATCGATTCAGATACCTACCTGACCGGCGGTTGCCCGGCCAGCAAGGCGCGCTGCACCGAGAATGAAACGATGCCTTTGAGAATTCAGCAAAGCCAGTTCCTGGTCGCGAAAAGCTTTATTGAATCAAAAGGCACAAATGTCTGGAGACCGGAAAGCGTCGCCACCGCCATCCCGAACCAGCGTTACCTGTGTGACGTAACGCACGCCGGATGGCGCTGGAAACTGATGAACAAAGTGTTCGACGTTTATCCTTATATCGCCGATGTAAACTGCGATATTCCGCAGACACCTCTCAAGCCGAATGAAGCGTCATCGCTCAAGCAGCATGGCATACCTCACGCGGCCCTGGAACGTCCGGCGGCTATCGTGACAACGGCAGCGGTGAACACCAACCTGTCGCCTGACGAAGTGCCGGCACCGGTCGTGACGATCCCTTACGTCCCTGCGCACGCCCCTGCGATGGCTTAAAGGCAAAAAACATGACGAATGAGTATCGTGTAAAACTGAACGCGGATACGCGAAGCTTTCTTGCGGCCTGTATCCCGCCATCAATGCAACATTCGCTGGACGCTGATATTTTTTCGCCGTCTGCGGATATCGCTTTCATCCGCATCAACGGCGTGACGAAAGACGAACGCCTCGCCGTTGAGATCGGTCGCGCGGACGGCAGTATTTCGCTGGAGGACGCGCATCTCGAGGAGAAAATCGCCCCCATTATCCTGTGGCCATCGAGCTTCGAGATATGGGACGGGGCAAATGTTTTAAGCTCAAAAGATGAAGATTCTCTTCTTTTTGCCTGAAATAATTTTATTGCCCACAGGCTAAGCAACTGATTCTATTAAAATATGACGAAAATAAGGCAAAATAAAACCAAAGAATCGCCATATTGATCAGCGAATATAAATATAAGGAATTCGAGTTTCAGCTCCCAGTCCTGAAGGTTTTAAAGCCAAACACCAAAACCAATTTTGAACCCCGTCGGAAGTTTCCTCCTCCCGGCGGGGTTTGGTTTTTTACCCCTATTGTCATCCACCCCCACCTTGTCATGCCTGCGCAGGCAGGCATCCCGCACAACACGCAAAGAAATCCCTGCTTTCGCAGGGATGACAAAAATTGAATGTTATGAGTTCGATCTAACAGCACGCACCAACCGCGCTGTGGTCTCTGCGCCCGCTGTGGTAAAATTTTTCCCGCTTAAATCTTCGGCTGTCTCAATTCGTCCAGCGTAGCCCTGAAATGGCTGTCCATCTCGTCGATCTTGCGCCTGTGTCCGGCGAAAGCGTCGCGGTTCTTGTTCACCTCGTTCCACAACGCACCGAGGCCGCCGCCCAGCGCAGCGCCAAGCAGGCCCCACATGAACACATTGCCCCATTTCGCCGGGTACGTGTCCATGCCGTTGATGAAATTCAGGTTATAGATTTCCTTGGAAAGCTCGTTGATCTGCTTGCTCAGCTTCTTCACATCGGCTTTGGGGCCATTATGCAGTTCGGCATCCGTGAATTGCTTGATCAGGCGGCTCAAAACCGGAATCTGGTCGCGCGCGAATTTAATGCCGTCGACGATTTTATCGATGTTCTGATGCTGGTCGGTTAACGTCATGCGCGCGGCTTCGGATATCTGGTACTCTTTTGGCCCGTCATCGTTATGGCTGTATGTCTGGTAAAACTCGTCATGCGCCGTATCCTTGGCGGCTTCCCATTTCGGTGTGATCTTGATCACATCCGACTGGTCCTGGTTGATGCGCGGCATCAGCAGGTAGTAATTAGACGATGTCGCCCATGTATTCGCGAGCTTGACGTATTCATCGCCTTTCGGCTCGACATAGTGCGGCATATGCCTGCGGCTCTCGCGGATCGCCCATTCATTCTCGGCTTCCGTCTTCGCGGCCAAAATCAGCGGCTCTTTGACATCAATATCCGGATGCTTGGTGATATAATCTCTGAGCAGGGCGGCGGCGAGCCTGCCCTTCTTCGGGTGATAGTTATAGGTATGATCGGTGTGGTCATAGACTTCGCGCGTGCGGTCTTCGTCGTGGCAATGCTCCTTGCCGTCGCTGTCGGTGCTGCAGACTTCTTCGGTGTAATGCTCGGTGCGATATTTATCGTCATGTACCACGCTCCACGTATCATGCAGCGCATTGATCACCGGCGGCAGGTCGCGGTTCGCGGAAATGATATTCTCAAGCGATTTCAGCGCGTCGTCGCCATATTCTTTCATATGCTGCGCATATTCAACGATCAGCGTATGAATGTGATACTTTATGTCGTTCTTCTTCTCGATTTCATAGGCAAATGCCTTGGTGAGATCATCCCATCCCCACCCATAGGCAATATTGTTCGCCTCGCCGACCTGCATGCGCACGTCATTCGTCGCGGAATATTGCATCGTGAGCGCCGGCACTTTCATCCCGCGCCAGCCGAGAACTTTTCTTGTATGACCGATTTCCGAGAAAGCCAGCGGCTCCTGCCCCTGCTTCACGTATTCATGCTGGTAACTTACGCCGGTGAAAATCGCGCAGAGCAAACCGCCGACGATAAAAATTTCAGCCGGTGTCTCGTCCAGCAAAGTCTGGAATTTTCCCGGGAGGTCGAGGTCAACTAATCTGTCAAAAGGGCTTTTCATGTTACGCAGTATCCTGATTTATGTCGGCCCACATCTTTGTCATAATTTTAAGAAAATGGCAATAATTACCTGCCCCAATCGCAATTCCGGCCAAAACCTGACCAAAAGATACAAATTTCACCGAAATTTCGCGCGCCGGTTGTATTATAGGGAACCTACTCGCCGCTACCGGGTAGGTGTCGAAGCTAGTTCGGGAGAAATGAATATTATGGGCAAATTTCGGGAAACCGTCCTTATCGTCGAGGACGACAAGACGCTTTTAAGCGTAGCGGTCGAACTTTTCGAGGCCATGGGATATGAAACCCTGACCGCCGGGGATGCCCTCAAGGCGCTGAACCTGCTTGAGATGCAGCAGATCGACGTGATTTTTTCCGATGTAGTTTTGCCCAAGGGCCTCAACGGTGTCGAGCTCGTCGAACGCGCGAAGCAACTGCACCCCGATATAAAAATCCTGCTCGCCTCCGGCTATCCCTTCGACAAGATCGAACATGACAGCGCACTCGATGAGAATTCCTTCGTCAGCAAACCCTATCGCGTCGCCCAGCTCCAGGCCAAACTCGAAGCCCTCGCCCACAAGACGCATTAGAAATTCCATTCCCATCTGAAGAAGAAAAAACTGCACGTTAAACTGTACCTGTCATGCCTGCGAAGGCAGGCATTCCCCTGCAGCCTAAAAAAATCCCTGCCTTCGCAGGGATGACAATAAAAGCACCAACCACTCTGCGCTCTCTGCGCCTCTGCGGTTTAACCCCTTCCCTATCTGAACTCATCGCACAGGTGATTGACGCGCTCATATTCGGGCAGCGAGTCGATCTGCTGCTGACGCTTTCGGCGCTCCGCATCCATCGCGTTGCTGTAGCCGACAAGAATTTGCTCCATATGCGTTTTCATCTGCTGCTGGATTGCCGACATGTTCGAAGTCGGAAACGGGCCGTAGATATTCTGCCGCGTGATCTCGGCCTTGATGGCCTGCCCGACCAGCAGCGAATATTTATTCACGATCTCGCGGTCGGTATTGATGTGCTTGAGCTCATGCTGCTTGATCGCGTTATGCATGCAGGTACCCGGCGGATGCTCGCTCGCGATATAGATCGTCGGGAAAATGTGGAAGCTGACATTCACCGAATTGTAAAACATGCATGATTCATGAGTACGCGGATTGGTCAGGCTGTTGAACTGCATCGTCTCGGCCATCTTGATCCCGCCCTGCATCAGCCCGCCGACATCGGTGATGACATTGTCGCCATAAGGGTTGACCGTGTCGATATCGGCCCGGTTCAGCAATTTCTCGGAATGGTCGAACACCCAGTTGATGCGGTCGGTATCCGAGACGACATTGACTTTGGGAACGCTTCTCGCCTGGCACCAGTCGCCATAGGTGCTCTGCGCATGCGCAGCGGCAGGAAAAACCAGGCAGGCGATCAGAATATGGAATATGAATTTTCTCATTTGTAAGCCTGACGGATCGGGGGTAAAATCCATCCACTGTATTTCAGGAGAGAAATTTTATGATCCTTATCGCCAATATTCTTACATTACTTTTGGACGTTTATCTATGGATTATCATCGGCTTCGTGATCGTCTCATGGCTGATCGCCTTCGGTGTTTTCAACGCCGGAAATCCTCAGGCACGCCAGCTCACTGAACTTTTGCAGAAGCTTACCGATCCCGTTCTGAAACCGATCCAGAAATACGTGCCGCCGATCGCCGGCATCGATCTTTCACCGATCGTGGTCATCATCGGTATCCAGATTCTGAAATACGTAATCTGGTCTATCGCGCTTTAAAGAAAAACATTCCCTGTCATCCTGAGCGCATGCGAAGGATCTTGATTGAAAGCAGCAGGATTCTTCGGCGTTGCCTCAGAATGACAATATGAGCGCCAACCGCGCTGTGGTGAAAATCAAGAAAGCCGCTTTAAAAAGGTCTTGCCTGCTGAACGCGCCTTCCAAGGAAGGCCGTGACGGCCAGCGCCAGCGCAACGAGCAGCAGGCAGAGCGCCCATGCATTCGTCATCGAACCGATATCGAACTGGCGATCTTCGATCTCGTCGCTGACGCAGGATGAAATTTCGCGGCCGTTGATGTCGATGAAATCACGGCCCGGCTCGAGGACAACGGTAATGCGGTTGCCCGAAACAGGATCGCGGAATTTCAGCGCGTCCGTCGTTTGCAACCATGAACCGATCTGCGCCTGTTTGCATCCTTCAAGAAGATCCGCTTCGACCGATCCGGTGCGCGCTTTTGCATTGGCTGCAGCGAAATCATTGACCGGCACCGCGTAACGATCCATCAGCACATCGAGTTTGCCGATACGGTATTGCCCCGACATATAGGTGCCGCCCGAGGCAACGAGCAACAGGACGCTCGCGATGGCGGCGAGCTTCCAGTATCGGGACATTCCGGTGGGGGCGATCCATTGGGACATGAGATTTTAATAGCACAGCCCGGACTGATTTGTCATCAGGCGGTTTGGCATCTTACAGTGAAATCCCGCTATCCGGCTTCCCTGAAGACGGTTTCTCCGGCTTCGGTGTCGGCACCGGTGCCGGCGGCGCTTTATAGGACGGGTCGATCTCCTTACAGAGAATATCCCCCTCATTGTCATGACAGGTCAGCGAGAACGATGCCGGGTGATGTTTGAACGCTTCCACCCCGCCCCACAAAGCCGTGCCGCCGGTCAGCGCGGTGAGCACGACCATGATCAGGCATCCCCATCCTGTGACTTTCAACAGGAGGTTTTTATCGACGAAGGCAAAATATAAAAAAGGGAAACCGGGGATCAGGCACAGCAAAATCCAAACGACTTTCGAACCGCTGCCCAGTTCCTTGTTGATCGCAACGCGAATGACGGCGATCAAGGTCGCAAACGCGATGATCGTGCCGAAGATCGTCATCAGGACGACGAGCGTAATGCCAAACCCGGCAAGAAATGAAAGCATGCTTAGTTCCTCTTAATACTGTTCCAATGATCTAGCATGCTTTAAACGCGGAAACAGGGGGTATTTCACGACGGCACGAAGGCCGGCACGGCAATTTGCGCTTTGGGCGCGACTTGCGTCTCCAGCCATTGCAAATAGGCAATCTGGTCCGCTTGCGCACTCAGAACGCGTTCAGCGTCACCCCACAATGCCTCCTTATGGCGCAATTCCACTTTGAGATCATTTCCCTGATCCAGCTTGATACGATATCCCTCAAGCTTCAATTGTCTAAATTCCTTTGATTCTTCCGGCGTAAATCCGCGAAGGATATCGGGATAATGATAACCTTGGAAAGCGATCAGCGGATTAAGCCGCATTGCCTTAAATATGAATTCTTTATCCTCCTTGAGCGTGTCTGAAAGATGCATTACCGCCATTGCATCGCTTTGCAAGGCAATCAGGGCATATTCTTTTTGACCCTTATATTCTTCAGGCACGTATTCCAGTACGCGCCCGTTACGGCGCAGGGCTTCCCTGATAAATTCCGGATCGTCCTTCAGGCTTGCATGCGCGCGCGTATACGCCAGCGCGCATTTCCCAATCGCATCCAGCATAAAGGCACGATCCCTGCGCATCTCATCGCTGGCCTTGTCTATAAACCCGGTGCCGGTATTCAGCGAAGCCATAATCACATCGCGATCCCTGATCAGTGGCAGGTCGCGCTTTTCCAGTTTTTCTCCTGAAAAGGTAGGAGTTCCAAATGCCGCAATAACAAGGGATTTGTCGTTCAGAAAACGGGGATTGGCGTGATAGAGCGCATGGCCGTTTTGCCTTACGGCGACTGAAACGATTCTTTTATTATTTTTAATCTCATCGCTGGCATATTCCAATGTCTTCCCGTTGACAGCCACAAGTTTCAGCATGAATTTCGGATCGGCCAATAATGCCGGATCTACATATTTCGTCACAAGGAGATTCTTGCGTGCAATCTCGAGGATCAATTCCTGGTTCTTTTTCAGATCGGCAGACCCGTGATACAACGCCTCACCCCTGCGCCTGATGATCTCGATCATGACTGGCATATTATTCAGAATTTCATCAGGGACCGTTTTATACAAAGTGCTATAATGGGAAAATTCAATAATCTGTTCTGTCGTCTCATCACCATATTTCCGGGAAAGCCGTACCGTATCCGGGATCAGTTTCTCCAGATTATCGCGTGCCGCCGCCGACAAGCTATTCTTCGCCGCTTCAAGCAACTCGTATCCCGCTGCATCCGGCGCATTAATTTTCTTATCTTCCGAATTATAAAATTGCTGGTTGACCAGCGCGGTCTTGTCGCTGTCAGACGGCAACAGCATCACGATATGGTTCTGGTCGTAGGAATCGAACCGGTTGTTCTTGTTGGCCGAGATACACCATTTCGTGTTATTGCCCCAGTATTTACTGGCTGCCGCGCTATGCACGATAACCACTCGACCCTCAGGCCCGCTATAGACGATCGTCGTGCCCGCGTCGATTTCCTGCTTTTGTTCCGGTGACAATGAACGGTCCAGTTTCTGCTGTTGCTTTTTCGCGCGTATCAAGTCAAAAGGTTTCAGGAATTCGCGCAGCGCGGTGAGGGATTTAAAATCCGTGATATGCCGGCCAGCAACACGTCCGCTTTTTCTCAAGCCTTCGAAATGCTGCAAATCCTCGCCGATCTTGTAAAGATCTTCGCAGAGAATGTTTCCGCCGTTGAAAGTTTCATTGAGGTAGCGATCGCTGATCCAGTTGACGATTTTATTATTGCGCTTCTCGCCCTCGCCGACCGGGTATGCCTGCTCGAGAAATTCGTTCAGCACGATCCATAAACATCTGGCGCGGTCATTTCCGAATATATCCCGCCTGTCTTCCTGATATTCGAGAAGCGCCGCGCGGCTCATGACCGACAGGGACTGCCAATTTTTTTCGAACTCTTCATGCAGGCGCGCAGCGATCAACGGCCCGGTATTCGCCGCCCAGAATGCCTGCAGGTTTGTCAGTCCCAGTTCCTTGTACCGATTAAGATCGCTCATTAAGGCTCTATAGCCGGTTTTTTAAAATTATGTCAAACAAAATGCCCTGTCATTTTGGCCGGGATCGATTAAAACTGCCCTATGACAGCACAAATCATCGACGGCAAGACAATCGCGGACAAATTACTGGATGACGTGAAAGCGCAAGTCGCCGCATCCGCGCGCAAGCCCGGCCTCGCGGTCATCCTCGTCGGCGACGATCCGGCTTCCAAAGTCTATGTCGGCAACAAGATCAAGGCCTGTGAAAAAACCGGTATCCGCTCGATCGAACATAAACTGCCCGCGACATCGACCGCGCTTGAGATCAAAACCCTGATTGAAAAACTCAACGCCGACAAAAACGTCGACGGCATCCTGCTCCAGCTTCCCCTGCCCGGAGATCTTGACGGCGATGCACTTGTGCAAACAATCGCGCCTGAAAAAGATATCGACGGCCTCACTATATTGAATGCCGGCAAACTCGTCGCCGGGCTTGACGGGCTTGTGCCCTGCACGCCGCAAGGATCACTGTTATTACTCAAATCCGTGATAAGCGATCTCACCGGCAAACACGCCGTCGTGATCGGCCGCTCGCTGCTTTTTGGCAAACCGATGGCCCAGCTTTTATTGCGTGAGAACTGCACCGTCACCACCGCGCATTCGAAAACCAAAGATCTCGCAGCCCTTTGCAAAACCGCCGACATCCTTGTCGCGGCTGTCGGGCGCGCCAAGATGGTGAAAGCCGACTGGGTGAAACAAGGCGCGATCGTCATCGATGTCGGCATCAACCGCCTCGACACCGGCAAACTCGCCGGCGATGTCGATTTCGACGCGGTGAAAGAAATAGCCGGAGCCATCACCCCGGTTCCGGGCGGTGTCGGCCCGATGACCATCGCCTGTTTGATGCTGAATACGCTGAAGGCTGCGAGCTAACAATCCTATCATCTCACCCCTCTTACCTGTCATGTCGAGCGAAGCCGAGACATCTCACCTTAAGAATGAGATCCCTCGGCTACGCTCGGGATGACAGAAACGCCCCAATCGCGCTGTGATCGCTGTGGTAAAAGACCTTTTATTCAACTCCTCTAATTAACATATTATTTTCTTGCGCGAATTTCCCAGATTCCGTAAATTCCCCCCGAATTCACAAAAGGGAGTCATTTGATGACAACGGAAACTTTCACCAAAGCCGCCACCGCCATTAGTCAACAGGCCTATTTTAACCTCTGGCACGCGATCGAAACCAAGAACACCAGCCTTCTCGAAGAAACGATGGGATGGAATTTCCGGGAAAAACTCGCGGACAAATTCCCGCCGCCGCGCCTGACCGTTGCGCTGATCAACGCACCGGAATTCGTCGCCCTCTTTCCAGTATTTGCCGACGGCATTTTGAAAAATTTCCGTGGCAACGGTATCGAAGACTATTATTTGAAATTCCTGGGCGAAGTGCAGAGCAAAGTCGAAGCCGAAAGCCCGCTTAAAATTGAATCCCTGCGCCGTTCGCTGCAGCTTGAAGACTGGAGCGCTGCGAAAGACCGTAAATTCGATGCCGCTGAAATCTTCACAGGTATCATGCAGGATCCGAATGCCCATTACGACGACACCTATATAAACCGCTCCAGAGATGGCGATACATTTAAATCTTTCGATGAAGTAAAGGCTAATATCGGCAATACGCCCTACGGAAAATTCTACCTGGAATCCGCGCAAAACTTCGCCGACCTGATTAAATCGATGATCGCCAGCAAGCATGATGCGAAAACCGCCGATTTCCTTCTCAATAAACATGAGATGAGCGAGCCTTTCGCATCATGGAACTGGGCATGGGACTATGCGATGAACCAGTCCGCCGACGATCTCGATGTCGTGCTTGAAAATCTTCTATACAACAACCATTACGAGCTAGCCGCCAAATTCGCAGACTTCTGCATAGTCCATGGCTATGGCGGCGATGAATTCTACAAGGAATCCGTTACAATATTGCTCAATGCCGCGCGCGACCTGCCGTTGATGGGTACGACACGCGACTATGCGGTCCAGAACGCGCTCAATGCCTGCGGCCGCTTTGCGGGCGATAAGGAGATGATCGGGAAAATCCATGCGACATTCATCTCTGCGCTGGAAGATCAATACTTCCATACTCCGGACGCACGCTGCGAGTATTATCTCAAAGTGAAAGAAATGATGGATAAATCCGGTCCAACTATCGCCGGCTTTGATCAAATATTGGAAAATGCTTTGAGATATGTCAGCCCCGGCAACGCACTGATATACGAGTCAGGAAATCATCCGGAATTTGCCACGCCTCTAATGGTCGAACTGTATAAAAAACTTCCGCAAGAAGATGAAAAAGAAGTTTCAAGCAAATATTCTCATACAATGGCGCTCAGCCGTAAATATCGCCAGGACTGGCACAATAACCTTTTGCTGAGACAGGAAATGCACAACTTCCTTGAAAGCAGCTTTGAAAAAATGACAGTCCAGCAGGTCGCCGCTTTGTGTGAACAACTCTCTATTGGCGAAGACTGGGAAACCAAGGAATGGATCAAAAACATCTATAAAGGTGTCAAAGAAGGTCTTCACGCCGCCAAAACCGTCGGCGCGCCAACTTCCATTGCGGAAATCATGCAGCGCGCCAAAGGCATGGCCGCTCCGGCAACCGATACCGGGCCGGCTACGCCAGCTAACCAGTAATTGAAGGGGCGCGGCATTCGCGCCCTTTTTTGAACTTTAAATAAAATAAAAAAATAAAAACGAGTGTGTGTTATGAGTGAGCCGAACGAAATCGACAAACTGCCCCATCGCGTCATGATGGTCGCGAATATCCAGCGTTATTTCCTGGAACAGCTCACCTCGCCGCTGGTCAGCCAGTATATCGGTCGCGGGAACTTCCTGAAAAATGAATCCCGCATGATGAATATCGCCACCAATATCATGATGGGCATCGGTTACTCGCGTGAGCTGAAGAATATATTCCACGGTATCGAATCCGCCGCCACCCGTAGCATCTATAAGGAATTCGGCGATCTGCCGATGGACAGGGCGTGGAAACGCATGAACAGGGATGCGCGCAACCAGTATTTCGTGGCCGCGCTCAATCTTTTCTTCGACGAAGCCCGCAAAATTTTCCCCGGCCTCGTCGCGCCTGACATGCAGGTGAAGAAAGCCACACGCTACGGCCTTATCCGCGTCAATAATAATGAGGCAGGTTCCGCCAAACCGCACCCGCTTTTCGTCTCGCCCGTTCTCGCTTCTCAGGATGATTTCTATCAGGCGACCAATATGCTGTTTCGCGAAGCACTGCACAGCGTGCTGGCGCAGGCCGGCGAATTGCATGTGAACGGAAAACTGTCGCTTAATGAAAACCTCTCGCGCGATATGGTGATCGCTTTCGCCCGCGCGGCGAATGATTTCGTGGCGACGCGCGACCTGCCGCAGCTTTACAAGCTCGATAGCCACGCGATCCTCATGACGCAGGTCGGCGATATGAGCCAGCTGCGCCTCAAGCGTTACTTCAACAGCAAGGGCAAAACCGAGCGCGCCGACCGCCATGTCGAGGAACTGCGCCCGCTCATCAACCGTGCCGCTGCCGGGCTTTCCATGCCGCGCAAAGAGGAAAAACAGCTTATAAGACTGGGCATCGCCTGTTAAGGCATTGATATTACAGGTTATTTATTAATTGACATAATTACAATAAATGACTAATATATGTGCCAGTACAAGGCACATATATGAACGCGCGCTCCATCCTCATTTCCTTCACCCATGCGGTCAATGCCGTGATCGGCAGCAGCGCTTACCAGCTTGCCGTCTGGGCGCGCGACGATATCAAGAGTCTCTCCCTCTCCGAAAAATACGACCGCATCGTCGCCATCACGAATTACCTTGAGCAGTCCGCCGCGCATCTCGAAACATATGGCGAGAAACACGATTACCTTTCGCAGCGATTTTCAAAATATATCGACCTCGCCCGCGACTATTACCAGTCAATCAATTACAGCCGCACGCTGCGCGAAAATTTCCGTGAAATCGCAAAGAATGTCGCGGATGATATCTACGAATTCGATCAAACGCGAAACGCTTCCGCGCAATTCAGAAAAATGAACCTCTCCGCGAAACGCCGTCTTGCGCAGGAAATTTCGAATATCTATTTCGAAAATGCCAAAAAAACTCTCGAAGATCTCCATCCTTCGCTTGAAAAAGTGCCAATACGCGCCGAACCAAGCGAGACCAGCAATGGCTGGGTATGGATGGGCATGGAAGGCATTCAAAAAGGCCTGACCGGCTCGATCTATCTCGGCGATAAATATCTCAATGAAACCGGCTTCCTGGAATTCGTCAACACGATCTGTCACGAAGCCACACATCACAGCATGATCCAGTTCGCCTCGATGGCCGAACGCGGACTGATCGATGTGCCGGAAGCATATGAGACAGATATCGCGACCATCCTGATGACGGCTGAAAAAGGCGCTGCGATCCCTTCCTATATTTATCCCGTCTACCGCTCCAATCCTTTCGAACGTATCGCGCACCGTACCGGCGATGCCGTCGAAACATTTTTATCGTTGAATTATAAAACCGGCGGAGCCAGGATCGATCCATGCATCGAGAGCAACCTGAACATGGTTCTCGACCGTATGGCACGCGAAGAAGCCAAAGCCAATCATATTATGCTGAAGGCGCATATGGACACAGTCCCTTCACTGAAAGCGGTTTAACATTATGGCCCCCTATGATATCAAGGCAGTCTTCTACGTCCACGCGACAACCGTCAGCCAGATGAGCGAGCTTCAGGAACATTACGGCCTCTCGCGCGGGGAAGTTTTAAGACGTGCTTTGCATACTGACTTTATGGTGCGCGCGCTCAAATCCATGAACGAACCTATTCTCTGCGGTTATAATAAAGAAAATACCAAATTCCTTTTGTGGCAACGTCTGGATCTGCCGGATATGAGAACCGAGTCATTACAGCGTATGGAACTCTCGATTTCTGCCCAGATGGAGGACGATATCAGCGCCCGAGACTTTGACCATCCGGCCTATGCAATCGGCCTCGCCCTACACCGCGAGCATTTCTTAATCTCGATGAAGCAACAGGGCGTGAATTTCTATGTCAGTCCCGACGACGTGCATGTCTACGACTTCAATTTCAACTGATATAAGCATTCGATACTGCTAATAAGCACCTCTACAAGCTATTTTTCTTGCAGCTTTTTTGCAATATCCATAGATTTGCCGCGTCCAATTTATATGGAGATGCGTAACAAATGAATTTCAAAGACTATTACAACGACCGCGTGAAAACAGGCCGCACCGTCAGCGCCGATCAGCTCGTCAAGAATATCGCCACCGCCTTCCTGCTGAAACGCAAGGATCTCTTTGAAATGATCTTCGGCATGGGCGACCGTGACGGGCCGTTCAAGGATACGCGCAGTCGTTTTGAAATCGATATCGAACATTTCTCATCCGATGAATTCCAGCTAGCCTGGGAAAACCTGCCGTATAAAGTGATGCGGACTTTCGGCGATGTCGACCTGTATCTGCGATTCCTGAAACGCATCGAACAAATAATTCCCCATACGCAGAAAGATATTATTGCTGATACCAAGCGGTATGCGCTCGGAATTTTCGAACTGCTGGAGATCGATCCTGAAGATGCCGAAGGAACCGCGAAAATTTTCCGCGGCGTGCTGGATTTCCTCAAGCCGTCAGGGAGCCACGTTGAAGAGGATTTCCTCGAAAACAGACGCTATGTGAACGAAGATTTCGCGAACGTCACGGACAAGCTCGCGAACAATATCACCGGCGGCGACCTGTATCTCAAAGCGATCGATAAATTCGTCGAAGCCATGCACCGCATCGAAACCCAGCACGGCACGACCGCAGCCGCTGCTATCATCGTGAAAATGTTCCCTGTCGGAGAGGAGTTCACCAGTCACAGAAGCCGTCAGATCCCCCATCTCATGACCTGGCATCCATACCGCACGCTAAAGCCGGACCTGCATCTGATGATGGGAGGCACAGCACTCAAAGCTTCGATCGATCCATCACAAACAGAAACCGCGCTCGATCTTCTGACGCTGGTCTGCACCAACAGCTACGCGCATGAAGATGATTACGCCCTCGCGCTGAAATCCCTTGAGATGGCTGCAGCCTATCTCCCGACGACTCCTGAGAATGATAAAAAAATCACCGAAATATGCTGCCATCTCTATTCAGAAATCCACCGCGACACCGATGCGGATCAAGAAATCCAGACGCAGAATATTGAAAAAATTGAAATAGCATTCCTCGGCCGTTTCAACGTCGACCATATTGGGAAAATCGACTCCCTGCTCACTTCTTTCCGCCGGATGATCCGTGAAGAACAGGTAGGAAAGCGCACGATCATTGAAGAGGGCTTCTGGGCGACCACCGAGAACCTGTTCAGGAACAAGCCGCCGGAACAGATGTTCGCTGCGCTCTGCGAGACGCATGTTCAGGCTCCCAATGGTTACAGCCCCTACAACGACGATCTTGTCAAATCCTATAACGACTGCGCGGCCAAACTGTCGCCGGCAGACATGATTTCCCTGACAAAGGATGCCGTCGCGAAACTGATGATAAAAACCCCGATGGCGCTGATCGATGCCATGTTGTCTTATTTTGAGAACAACGCGGATTATATTATGCCTGAAAATCTTGCGGATGTATCACTCGCGATCGAAGATAAATTCTTGAAAATTCACCGCCGTGTTGCGGGCTGGAATTCAGATTTTGTCAAACGCAACGAAAAACTCTTCGAGAAATCGCTGCGCGACACGTTCGGCGGCGAAACAGCGGAACCTATCTCCGCGCCTGCCCCTGCGCCTCTTTAAGGCCCTTTGGGAGCCGGTGAATTACCGGCTTTCGGCGCATCGAGCGACGGCTCATAGGGCGGCACGAAAAATCCGACCTCGCCGTGCAAAATCGCGTTACCGGCCAGCGATATCTGGTATTCCATGCCATAGATCGGCGCGGGCTCCGAATTGCCGGTGATCTTGCCGTTCATCTGCTCGATATGGATTTCCTGCTGCTCCAGCAAACGCACAGCCAGCGACTTGCTCGCGCTTTCTAAATCGTCCTCGTCCATCTCTTCGTTACACGCCTTGAGAAGGATCTTCGCCTCGTTGCCGGCATCGAGAATGTCCTGCCCGCCGAGGCGGCCATACTGGCCTTTGCGCGCGAGATCGATGATCGCCTGCACCGGCATATAATTGTAATCCCAGAAACGCGAGAACGGCATCGTGTAATTGCCGTCCGCATCCCAGTCGATCCATGTCTTGACCGACCGGCCGTTAATGGAATCGAAACACAAACCGCCCTGATGCGTCGGCACTGGCACGGGATTCATAAAACGGTTCTGAAGGGACTCATCGGCATGCCGCTTTTTCCATTCCTGCACCCACGCGTCTTTGAGATTTTCGAAAATATGCGCGCCTTCTGCCGGTTGCATCAGGTCGTTCCGGTGATGCAGCGTGCCGAAGCCTCCCGTCATCGCGTTGTTATAAAGCGCGGCAATAAACGTGCCGATATCGATGCCGTCCAGTTTGACATCGCGGGGGTCGTATCTGTAATGACTCATGGTACTTTCATATCGCCATATTCACAGAAATATCAAGAAAATTGAGAGAAATACCGCGGTTAACTCTTATCGTCATCCCGGACTTGATCCGGGATCCAGATAGATCGTACCAACTGGATGCCGATTTTCATCGGCATGACAGTCTGGCTACTAATGACCGAAATTTAACGTGAAACCGACTTCAAAACCGGGGACGCGAGCATCTTTTGATAAGTCTCGCGGACATGCTCGATAAATTGCTGCCCGGTGATCGCCTTGGCTTTGACGGTGGCGAG
>JBEHYB010000042.1:0-19340 GCA_048498395.1 Pseudomonadota bacterium | reverse complement strand
CTCGTCACGACGCCCCGGCAGTTCCCGGCCCGGCAGCGGCAAACCATCGAGAAGCCGCCGGCGCCGGAAATCGTCCCGTAGTCGAGCGTCAGTTCGTCCTGAACCGCCTTATCGGTGAATGCGAGGGCAGTGCGGTTGATTTTACGCTGAATTATCGTCTGCGGCGCTCGGACGGCCAGCAGCTCGCGGTTTTTGAAACCGGGTCCGTACAAAAAGATTCCATTACCGGCAAAAAAAGTATCCAGAGCGTGATCGCGATTGACGAGGCCGCACAGGCGGTCAGCGCCAACAAGGCGGGCAGCGAAAATATATCATTTGCGTTGCTACCCAATGCCGCGCGCAAATCAATCCAGTACCAGATTGAAGCATATCTTGATCAGCGTAGGCAGGGCGAAGCGCGCGGTTATTTCCTCGCGATCGGTGTCGATCACATGTCGTTGATCAATGAGACTTACGGCATGCAGAATGCCGATGAACTTCTCAACCAGACGGAATTGCGTCTTAAAAAGCTGACGAACGGGAATGCTGTCGTCACGAGAATTCATGGCGATCTTTTCGGTGTCTTTTTCAAAAGCGGCGCGCAGTCGGAAATGTATGAAACCGCCTACGGCATCATTAAAGGTTTCTACAATAAGGGATTTGAAATCGGCGGACATGTTATCAATAACATGGTGTCGATCGGCGGCGTTTCCTTCGATACGCCGGATATCAAAGCAGAGACTGTTCAAATTCGCGCCGAACAGGCTTTACGTGAAGCAAAGAACCGTGGCCGTGGCTGTTTCGTCGCTTATAGCGAAAGCATCAAGGGTGAGGTCAGGGGATTCAAGGATTACCTGGCCATCGGCGATCAGTTTTTAAAAGCTTTCCGTGACGGTCGTGTTCATCTGGCCTATCAGAAAATCGTCAATACCAGGACAAACGATGCATCATTCTATGAATGCCTGATCCGCCTGATCGATGAAGAAGGCCGGATGGTGCCGGCCGGGCATTTTATTGATGCGGTCGAGAAAATGGGAATGACCCGCCTTGTCGATCATTTCAGTACGCGCCGCGCCATACAGGAACTCAGGATATTTCCCGAACTGGTCTTGTCGGTGAACGTGTCCAATCACAGCCTGACCGATCCGCAATGGCTGCATGAAATTCAAAACGACCTGCGCCGCTCGCCTGATGTCGCGAAGCGCCTGATCGTAGAAATTACCGAGAGCGCCGCCATGAACAATGTTCAGCAGACGATACGCGTTATAAAAACACTGCGTGACCTTGGCTGCCAAATTGCTCTCGATGATTTCGGTGCAGGACAGACAGCCTTCACGCATCTGCGAGACCTGAAACTGGATATGGTCAAAATCGATAAGTCATTCGTGCGTAATATGGCGCAGAAAGATAATATGCTGTTTATCAATGTGCTGCAGTCACTGGCCGGGGCGATGGATATTCAGACAGTCGGTGAGGGTGCTGAAACGATTGCGGAAGCCGATATCCTTGCGCAGGGCGGCATCAATCATATTCAGGGCTTTGCCTATAGTATGCCGTCGATGGATCGCATCTGGTTACCACAGGAGAACGAGCTCCGTGGTGCCGGCAGGCAATATAAATAAACCGGATTGTTATTTATCTTCGGATGTTGGCTTGGTTCCCGGTACAGGGAAACCGGCACCGAAATTTCCAAAAGCTTTCAATGCATTTTCAAACATCGCCATATTTTGTTTGGCGATTTCTTCAAACGCCTGCAGAGGTGCGATAGGTCCTAAAGACTTGCTCATCTGCTCGCGAAACTGATCCTGATTTTTTGTGAAAGCGGCAAAAGTCTGCTCGAGATAATTCGGGACGAGCGGCGAGACGTTGTTGCCGTAGAAACCGATAAGCTGGCGAAGGAAATTGACAGGCAGAAGATTTGTTTCGCCTTTGCCTTCCTGTTCGACGATGATCTGTGTCAAAACCTGGCGGGTGAGGTCGTCGCCGGATTTCGCGTCATAGACGACAAATTCATAACCGTCCTTGATCATCTCGCAAAGATCATCAAGTGTTACATAAGAACTGCGGCCTGTATCATAGAGACGACGGTTTGCGTATTTTTTAATAACTACCGGCTTGTCGCTGCCCTTTTTTGCGGCCATGCATCACCTTCTTGGATTAATGTGAGTTGCTAATGTACTGTCAGTATGCACAAAATTCGCATCTCTGCAAAAGGTTAAAGTAAAGACATAATATCGGCCATGAAAAAGACAACAAATGTTCCTCATTCGAAAGCCGCGCGTCAAAAACCTTTGATGATGCACATGGCTTTGGCAGCCGGCGCATTGGCCGATCCGCAATTTAAAAAAAACCAGAATCTCGATGACGCTTTCTGGCAAAAGCCAGAAGGCAAAGAAATAAAATCGAGTATGGAAAAGGTCGTTACCGGAATCAGGAATTATCAGCTCCATGATTTCAAACGTCCGGATACGACTCGGCCTGTCGTATGGGAAGACGGTGAAGTAAGGTTATTCCATTATCTGCCGAAGAAAAAAATTAAAGCGCGGATGGTTGTCATCCCGTCAATGATCAATGGGTCGGAAATTCTCGATCTGCTGCCGGGGCGTTCGATGCTTGACTGGTGCGCAGAGCAGGGGATCGAAGCCTATCTCGTCGACTGGGGAAACCTGACAAATGATAAGGATCTTGCCAACCTGGATCTTGCCTTAAACAAGAAAATGAAAAAGCTCCTGAACTGGGTCAGGAAACAGGGAGATCTGCCGCTCGTCGGGCTTGGTTATTGCATGGGTGGTTTGTTGCTGGCGGCATGCGACCAACTGCATCCCAAGGCTTTTGACGCGCTGTGTTTTGTGGCGACACCCTGGGATTTCAAACAGAAAGCCAAGGGGAATTTCCCCGAAGCGGTTGTGAAATGGGCCGAAGAGGGTCTGCCACAGATCATTCATCTGGATTATATGCCGGCACAATGGCTGCAGATGATTTTTGCCGGAGTGGATGCTGGCCTGATTGCGCGTAAATTCTCCGCCTTCGCGGCGATGGATCAAAAAAGCAAGGAAGCCGAGCTCTTTGTGGCTGTCGAGGACTGGGTCAATGGCGGCTCCGATCTGCCGTCATCGATCGTACGCCACACGGTTGGCGGCTGGTATATCAATAACAAGCCGATGCTTGGTGAGTGGGAGGTAGGCGGCAAGACAATAGATGCCGCAAATATTAGCAAGCCTTCCTATGTGATCGTGCCGGGCCGCGACAAGATCGTGCCACCGGAATCGGCGCGCCCGCTCGCCCGGAAAATCAAAGGGTCGGTGATGGTCGAGCCGGATTGCGGGCATATTAGCATGATGATCGGAAGCAGGGCGGAAGATGATGTCTGGAAGCCTATGCGCGACTGGATGATTTCGCATTGCAGCATTGAAAGCAAATCTTGAAATATTAAAACTGGCGTGCATATTACAAGCAAGTTTTTATAGCAAGGATTCACATGTCAAATTCCGATCCCGTCGTCATCGTTGCCGCCAAACGCACAGCCCTTGGATCTTTCAATGGAAGCCTGAGCGCATTGAGCGCTGTCGAACTCGGAAGTCATGTTGTCAAAGCCGCGCTTGCCGATTGCAGCGTGAAAGCTGAAGAAGTTGATGAAGTTCTTCTCGGTCAGGTTCTGACCGCGGCCGCAGGGCAGAACCCGGCGCGTCAGACTGCTGTAAAGTCAGGAATTCCCGTCGAGAAAACGGCGATGACAATCAATCAGGTCTGCGGATCGGGACTGCGTTCGGTCGCGCTCGGCATGCAGGCCATTCTGACCGGCGACGCGAATATCGTCGTGGTGGGCGGTCAGGAAAATATGAGCCTTGCCCCGCACGCCATGCATCTGCGCAACGGCGTCAAGATGGGCGATGGCACAATGACCGACACGATGATCAAGGACGGTCTGTGGGATTACTTCAATAACTATCACATGGGTATCACGGCCGAAAACGTAGCGGAGAAATATAAAATCTCGCGCGAAGCGCAGGACGAATTCTCTGCCGGATCACAACAGAAAGCCGAAGCCGCGATCAAGGCCGGAAAATTCAAGGCGGAGATCGTGCCGGTAACTCTCAAGGTTAAAAAGCAGGATGTCGTTTTCGACACGGATGAATTTCCACGTGCGGGCACGACCGTTGAAACACTAAAAGGTTTGAAACCTGCGTTTAAAACAGACGGTACGGTCACGCCCGGTAACGCATCGGGCATTAACGACGGCGCGGCGATCCTTGTTCTGATGCGCGCATCAGAGGCGAAGAAACGTGGTCTTGAGCCATTCGCGCAAATCGCCTCATGGGCGACGGCGGGTGTCGATCCGTCTGTTATGGGCACAGGCCCTATCCCGGCTTCGAAGAAAGCGCTTGAGAAAGCCGGATGGAAAGTCGGCGACCTCGATCTGGTTGAATCGAACGAGGCTTTCGCGGCGCAGGCGTGCAGCGTTGTCAAGGAACTTGGCCTCGATACATCAAAAGTAAACGTCAATGGCGGCGCGATCGCGCTCGGCCATCCGATCGGGGCAAGCGGTGCACGTATCCTTGTCACGCTGCTGCATGAAATGGCGCGCACGGGCAAACAAAAAGGACTGGCGACGCTGTGTATCGGCGGCGGCATGGGAATTGCCATGTGTGTGGAACGTCCCGAGGGGACTAACTGGAAGAAAGTTGCGTAAATGAAGGGTATTGCTGTTGTCACGGGCGGAACGCGCGGAATTGGTTTTGCTATTACCAAGGCACTGATCGAGGAAGGCTACACGGTCGCTGCCATTTATCATGGTAATGAAGAAGCCGCCAGGAAATGCTCGCAGGAGTCCGGCGCGTTTGCCTACAAGGCTGATGTCGCGAATTTTGATGAATGCCATGCGGTCTGCGCCCGCATCGAACAGGAACACGGCCCGATCTCGATCCTCGTCAATAATGCCGGTATCACCAAGGATTGCATGCTGCATAAAATGCCGGAAGATACGTGGCACGCAGTTATCGAGACGAACCTGACATCCTGTTTCAATATGTGCCGCGCCGTTATCGGCGGCATGCGCGAACGCGCCAATGGGCGCATCATCAATATCAGCTCAATCAACGGCCAAAAAGGCCAGCTGGGCCAGACGAATTATTCGGCTGCGAAAGCGGGAATGCTCGGTTTCACTAAGGCTCTCGCATTGGAAAGTGCCGCCAAGGGAATTACCGTGAACGCGATCTGTCCCGGTTATATCGAAACCGATATGACGGGTTCCATGCATAAGGAAGTGCTCGATTCCATCATCCGCTCGATCCCGGCGGCGCGTATGGGCAAACCGGAAGAAATCGCCGATCTCGTCGTATTTCTGGCCTCTGACAAGGCGGCTTTCGTCAACGGGGCCACCATGACCATCAATGGCGGTCAATATATGGTTTAAAACCATATTCGGCCTTTAATTTTCCTGATTCTGGGCTATATCTACCTCATCGATTCAAAAATCATGAGGCAGGGCCATGACAACTTCTCCAGACACCACGGTAAAATCTTTCAAATTGCCGAAATGGACCATTTTTACGGCGGTGATCCTCGCTTTGCTGGTTGGGGTTGCGCTCGTTATCCCGTCTTTCCTCGATCAGAATAAATACAAAGGGATAATCATCCAGAAGGTCGAGGAAGCCACCGGATATAAAGTTTCATGGGCTGGCGATCTCGGCATCGCAATTCTTCCCGTGCCGCACGTGACGATTAACGAAGCGGCCGTATCCACGGGCACGCAAAAAATAATTTCAGTTAAAAAAGCTGAAATATCGGTCGCGCTCATGCCGTTGCTGCAAAAGAAAGTCCAGATATCGAGCGTCAATCTCGTTGAGCCTGATGTCGCGCTGATCGTCGATGCGTCGGGTCGCCAGACATGGATGACCGATAAGCTTTCACAACAGAAAGACGCGGCGACACCGGCGACAAATGCTCCTGCCGAACAGAAACAGGCACAAGAAATATCGCTCGATTCCGTTCACGTTGAAAATGGTCATATTGTGTACAAGGATATGAGCAAGGGAACAGTGCAGGAAGTGTCTGCGCTCAATACCGATCTGAGTGTGAAAAGCCTTTCCGGGCCTTTCGATGTGAAATCGGATTTCGTCTATAACGGTAATGCGATCGAGATCAAGGGCAATGCCGGTGCGCTCGCCGAAGGCAAGCCGACGGTTGTCAATTTTGATGTCGAGCTGCCGAAACTGAATGTAAGCGGTAATTACACGGGCGAAATCACGACCGGAAACGCCACAAGCGTTAAAGGTGATTTGAAGTTCACAACCAAAGATCTCGAAAAAACGCTTTCAGCTTTGTCAAAAACCGATACCAAGCTGCCGAAAGGTCTGAATGCCGGATTGAGCCTCAATACGGCTGTTTTATATGACGGTGATAATGCGAGCCTTGACGATCTGCACCTTTCGCTCGGCGATCTCACCTTCAAGGGAGGCGTAAAACTGACAGGATTGAAATCATCGCCTTCGCCGAAACTGGCGGTCGATCTGGTGTCGACTTCGAAAAATGTGAAATCGTCCGAAGCAATCGTCAATATCCTTGCCGATCTCTCCGTCAAGGGCGCGGGGACGTTCGTCAATAATGTGGTGACGATCGAGCAGGGGAATATCGGTTTTGAAGGCCAGAATATCGCGCTTGCCGGAACATACGCGTTGCCAGCGAAAAGCGGAGCGCGTCCGCGTGTGAATGCGACGATCAATGCCAGCAAGATAGATGTTGACGATCTGAGCCAGCAGCTGAACCCGGCAACGGAAAGCGCCGCGCAGAAAGCCGTGAACGCCAAGGAATCCGCGCCTGTCGCCACGACGGTCAAAGGCGTAAGCCTGCCGTTCGATGGTAATCTCAGCGGACAGGTCGGCGCATTGAATGTCGGTGGCAAGAGCTATTCAAATGTAAATTTCAATATTGTGAGCAATGGCAATGCGCTCACCATCAATAATTTCTCGTTAAACGCGGTCGCGGATACATCGATCGCCGCAAAGGGAACGATTGCTGATTTGAGCAAACTCTCAGGCTTTGATATTGCGGCGAATGTAAAAACCGGGAATGTCGAAGGCCTGGCGAAAGCCTATAATATTCCTTTGAAGCTGCAGCAGACGCTTGGTGCGGCTTCGGTCAACGGTAATTTCAAAGGCAGTCTCGACAAGCTTGGATTCAACGCGACGGTCGATGCGCTGAAATTCGCGGTCACGGGCGCAGGTACGGTGCAGTCGCTGCTGTCTACGCCGCAGATCGAGACATTGAACCTGCGCGTTCAGCATCCTTCACTGCAGGAAGCCGTGCGCAATTTCTCACCGGGCTTTGAAGCGCCGGGAAGTTTTGCCGGGGCTCTCGATCTCTCAACCACGATCGCTCTTAACGGCAAGAAATACGACCTAAGCAATATCAAGGGCACGATAGGCAGCACGTCTATCGCGGGTGCATTGTCTGCGGACACCGGGGCTGCGAAGCCTTCTCTTAGCGGCAATCTGAATTTCGGCAATATGGTGTTTGACTCGCCGGCACCTGCGGCGGGGTCAACGACAGCGTCTGCTAAACCGTCGTCTGCGCCTGCGGCTTCATCTTCCGAGACCAGGTGGTCGCGCGAAGCGATTGATACGGCATGGATGGATCAGTTCAACGCCGATCTTTCGATCAAGGCTGCGTCGATCACGCAAGGGCTTTGGAAACTGACCAATGCTAACCTTGCTTTCAAACTCAATGACGGGTCTCTGGTCATCAGCAATATGGATGCCAATGCTTTCGGCGGGAATATCGCGATCAATGGTGACATGAAAGGCGGTTCTGCGAAGGCACCGCTGGCGATGAACTGGACGGCCAAGGCGACATCGCTGAATGCGCAACAATTGTTAAGCGCGTTGCAGAACAAGCAATCGGATACGCTCTCGGGCACGATCAAGAACTTTGACGTGAGTATCTCAAGCACTGGTAATTCACCGGCGGCGCTTGTTTATGCCCTGAGTGGCAAAGGAAGCTCGACCGGCAGCGATCTTGTGATCAAGGGAGTTGACGCGGCCAAGCTCGCCGACGCGGCGAAGGGAAGCTACAAGCCTCTCGAACGCGCGGGGTCACTGTTTGGTTCGTTCAAAGACGGGCAGACTTCTTTCAGTACGTTCGACATGGCGTTTAATATCGCGAGCGGTGTCGTGAATTTCACCCAGATCAAATTCGACGGTGATAAAGCGAGCTTGAGCAGCACCGGGAACGTCAATCTTCCACGCTGGACGGTCGATCTGAAAAACACGATGACGGTCAAAAATTCCGAAGTGCCGCCATTTGACTTCACGATCAGCGGGCCACTGGACAATCCGTTGCAGGCCGGTGGCAGCGTTATCGAGAAATTCCTGAAGGATAAGGCGCAGACGCAAATCCAGAATTTAATTACGGATAAACTCGGCAAGAAACTGGGAATCCCGCTTGGTGGCACGACGACAGCAACTGATGGTGCGACAACGCAACCAGCTTCGACAACGACAAATGCAACAGATCCGAATGCGGCTGCGGCACCTGTCGAGAAAACGAAGGAGCAGAAGAAGGCCGAACAGATCCAGCAGGGCGTTCAGGCTATTCAGGGGTTGTTTGGGCATTAGGCCATTAGACCATGTTGTCATTCTGAGCGGCAGCGAAGAATCCTGCTGCTTTCAGGTAAGATCCTTCGCATTCGCTCAGGATGACAGCTTAAGCCTGTGCAGCACATAAAGCCGCAAAGCGCTCGAGAGATTGGTCTTGCGCGCCTTGTCTATTTTGGCGATCAGTTTTGACAGGCTGATATTTTCGGATTTCGCAAGCGACTGAAGTTCGGACCAGAATGGCTCTTCAAGGGAAATGCTCGTCAAATGCCCCGCGATAGATACGGAACGTTTGACGACCTTGGCAGAGAGGGTGGTCTCTAGTTCATCGCTCATTTAGGCTTGATCATATCTTCAGGACGGATCCATTGATCGAATTGCTCGGATGTAAGAAGTCCAAGTTCGATCCCGGCCTGTTTCAACGAGGTGCCTTCGTGATGAGCCTTCTTGGCGATTTTCGCCGCGTTATCATATCCGATATGCGGATTGAGCGCCGTCACCAGCATCAGGCTTTCATTCATCAGTTTGGTGATGCGTTTCTCATCGGCCTGGATGCCGACGACACAGTTGTCTGTCAGTGAACGGCAGGAATCGGCGATCAGGCGGATCGATTGCAATACGTTGAAAATGATGACCGGCTTATAGACGTTAAGCTCGAAATGGCCCTGACTGCCCGCGACCGTGACGGTTGTATGATTTCCCATGACCTGCGTGCAGACCATCGTCATCGCTTCGCATTGTGTCGGGTTGACCTTGCCCGGCATGATCGATGAACCCGGCTCATTCTCAGGCAGAATAATTTCGCCGATGCCGCAACGCGGGCCCGAGCCGAGCAGGCGGATATCGTTGGCGATCTTCATCAGCGAGGTCGCGAGAACATTGAGCGCGCCGGAAAGTTCGACCATCGCGTCATGTGCGGCGAGAGCTTCGAATTTATTCTCGGCGGTGACGAAAGGCAGGCTGGTGATCTCTGCCGTGTGTTTCGCGAATTTCTCGGCGAAGCCGATCTTCGTGTTAATGCCGGTGCCGACGGCTGTTCCGCCCTGCGCAAGCTGCATCAGGCGCGGCAGCGTGTTCTTCACGCGCTGAATGCCAAATTCGATTTGTTTCGCGTAACCGGAGAATTCCTGGCCGAGCGTCAAAGGTGTCGCATCCATCAAATGGGTACGGCCGATTTTAACGATAGAGCCGAAATCCAGCGATTTCTGGTGAAGCGCTGCATGGAGATATTCAAGCGCCGGAACCAGTTCATGATAAACCTGTTCGGCGGCGGAGATATGCATCGCCGTCGGGAAAGTATCGTTCGAGGACTGGCCCATATTGACATGATCGTTCGGGTGGACAGGTTTTTTACTACCCATCGTGCCGCCCATGATTTCAATCGCGCGGTTTGAAATAACTTCGTTCGCGTTCATATTTGTCTGTGTGCCAGAACCAGTCTGCCAGACAACGAGCGGAAATTCGGCATCCATATTGCCGTCGATGACTTCGTCAGCCGCCTGAATGATCGCTTGAGCCAGTTTGGCATCAAGAACGCCGAGTTCCTGATTGGCCTGAGCAGCGGCGCGTTTGATAACGCCGAGAGCGCGGATCAGTGGGGTTGGCATGCGTTCGCCGCCGATTTTGAAATTGCCGAGAGAACGCTGGGTTTGCGCACCCCAGTAGCGGTTCGAGGGAACTTCGAGTTCGCCGAATGAATCGGTTTCAATGCGGGCAGGTTGATCGGATACAGGTGTCATTTTTTGTGCGGATTTCATTGGGCCGGGTTTTGTGTTTGAGGTTGATCGTTAGATAAAGGTGTAATCTGGGTTTTCGTCTGGCAGGTCGATTTTTTTAGCTGAATATTCGCGCCGGCAAGAACGAGCTGGTCTTCACAGGCGCTTTGCGACGTGACGTGCAGTGGCATATTGTTTTCGCTTTTCGGTGCGAGAGAGTCGCTTTCGATCAGTGTCAGGTCGACGGCTGTGGCCGATTTGCCATCAGGAGAAATCTTGATGCCTTTCAGCGTATGGGAAATTTTGCTGCTTTGCGCGGCATCATATTCTTCCTTCAAAGACTCCATCACTTTTTTCTTGTCGAGCGTGGACTGTTCCTTTTGCGTCGGCGAGCCCTGGATTGTGACTTCGCTATTCAGGATGACCTGCACGTCATCCGCCGTATGCTGGTTCGTAAAGGCGACATAGTCAGCATAGGGGCGCAGGTGCACCTGTTCGCTCGCCGCATAATAGCGTTTAACCATATCCTCGGTCAGCCTGGCATCTGCGGCATGAGCCTGTATGGCGAAAGCCAGGGCAAAAGAGGAGGCGACGCAGGAAAGGATAAAGCGGGATTTGTTTTTCACAGATGACCTCCTGAAATTGGAATGCGCTTAATTTTTAGAGGATTTGGCAAAAATAACAACCTTCATGGAAGCTATTTCAATGGCTTTAGAATATTGATATGGCCCATTTTACGGCCCGGGCGTGCGTCTTTTTTCCCATATAGATGGACGCAGGCATTGGGCCTGTCCAGGTAGTCCGAAATAATCTTAACATCGTCGCCAATCAGGTTGAGCATAACTGCATCCGAATGGCGTTTTGCCGGGCCGACCGGCAGACCGCAGACCGTGCGCACATGATTTTCAAACTGGGATACGGCACAGGCATCGATCGTCCAGTGACCGGAATTATGTGGGCGGGGAGCCATTTCATTGGCGATGAGCTTACCGTCTTTTGTCACGAATAGCTCAAGCGCTAGAACGCCAACCAGATCAAGTTTGTCTGCTAGTTTTTTGATGTATTGCTTCGCTTTTTTCGCAACTGCAGCAGGAATTGGCGCGGGCGCGATGGTTTTGGATAAAATATGGTTCGTATGCTCGTTGAGCACCGGATCGTAAATCACTGAATTCCCGAAGCGGTCGCGCGCGATGATGACGGAGATTTCACATTTAAAATCAATTATTTCCTCGATGATGTTTTCATCGGATTTCAGCAAAGCCCAGGCTTTTTGGGGATCATCACCGAGCCTGAATTTAACCTGTCCTTTGCCATCATAGCCGAAACGCGTTGTCTTTATGATGCAGGCTTTCGCCTTCCATTTCTTCAGCGTCTTTTCAATGTCTTCGGGTTTCAGGGTCGGGGCCCATTTCGCGGTTGCAATTCCGCAGTCATTCAGGAATTTCTTTTCGGACAGGCGGTGCTGGGACGTTTCAAGCACGTTCACGCCGGGAAATACGGCCCTGGCTTTTTTAAGAATTTTGATCGTGGCGGCGGGAATATTTTCAAATTCGTAAGAGATCACGTCGACCGATTTAGCAAAGGCGGCAAGTGCGGCTTTATCCTCGTATGCTGCGACAACCGTATGTGCAGCGACCTGCGAAGCAGGAGAATTTTTCTCGGGCGTATAAATATATGTTTCTACCCCAAGGCGCGCAGCCGCCATTGCGGACATGCGGCCCAATTGTCCGCCGCCGATAATACCGAGAATTTTTGCGGGCTTTGCCATGCGTGCTCTAGGCGGGATTTTCAGCTACTGCAGCGGTCTGCTTCGCGCGATAGTCTTCGAGATTTTTCTCAATGGTTTTGTCAGAGAGACTCAAAATCGATGCAGCGAGCAAGGCAGCATTGATTGCGCCCGGTTTCCCGATCGCCAGCGTGCCGACAGGAACGCCGCCCGGCATCTGGACGATCGATAAAAGTGAATCCTGACCTTTGAGCGAATGGCTTTCAACCGGCACGCCGAGAACGGGCAGGGAGGTCAGCGCCGCCGTCATGCCCGGCAGATGCGCCGCACCGCCGGCTCCGGCGATGATGACTTTCAGTCCACGCGATTTTGCGGTCTTCGCATAGTCGAACATGCGGTCCGGCGTGCGATGCGCGGAGACGATTTTGACTTCGTGCGGAATGCCAAGACTATGCAGGGTTTCGTGAGAATGGCTCATAGTGTCCCAGTCCGACTGGGAGCCCATGATAATACCGACAAGCGGGTGTTTATCTTGATGCGTCATATCGCTATATAACGGCGATATCGCTTAAAATTCAAGCCCAGCCGTAATCTTATGCAGGAGCAACAGGCTGCGTGCCAATATGGGTTTTGTACATATTGTCGATCTTTTTGGCCGCGATCTTGTAGATAATTGCACCGCCCAGCAGGAAAGCAGCGGACAGAGAGCCGCTCATTGCCAGCACGTTGGCATGGATATTTTGCAGCTTGTGATAGTCGTGTGCAACATCCGTTCTGAACCTGTCGAGATCGATCCTGTTTTCCGGCGGCAGGCTGGCCTGATCTATATTCTCTATTATGATTTGAGGCATCTGGTTGTGAAGCGCGTGATTCACGGGAATGGCCAGATGATCGCGATAGGGAAGAGGCTGGATTTCATCCGCAGACTTATGAAGATAGGACTGGAGTTCAGCTTCCTGTGACGGTTTCTCGATCGTCGCTTTTATTACGCCAATAACGGTCAAGAGGCCAAAGGCCGCGCCAGCACCCATTCCGGCTGCGCCATTGCTATAGTCATCATACAAATGAACGGCTTCACTATGAAGTTTCTTCGCATCGTCATCCCATGTTTTCTTGAAATGAGCCTTTAAAGCAATGATTCTGCGTGGTGTTGCGAGGTCAATCATGGTGTGAGTCTTCCTGCGATTACGGAGCTGGCGGTGCGCCAACTGGCTTTGCTTTTTTAACTGCCTGCTGCGCTGTTTCCAGTGCCCGCATCTTGCTTTCATGAAACGCGTCAAAAGCTTCACCGATGCCTTTTGTATTGTTGGTGGTGGCCCGCGCATTTTTTATAAGATGTGGCTCCAGATCCCGCACAATATCAGTGAATATATCGACATAATAAAGATTCTTAGCGGCCGCTCCCAGTTTCATCCATATGTCGGATTCTTTCAGCTCGTCCGGTAATATTTTTTCGCCGGTCATCCATGCGGTCAATTGAGCATGGCCTTCTTCGCCGAGTATTTTTTTTTGTCGTGCTAAAAAGAGTATTCCTGAGGTCGTCAGTGTGATCGCCGGGTGTAAAATGATTGATATCATCGGCGCAGACTGCGAGCGAGTGAATTCCTACAAAGTTTGCTTGAGTAATTTCAGAGTCTTCCAGGTGATCGAGCATGTCATGAAACAGCTTGTTTTGCTGGCAGGTTTCCACAGTCAGCCAGAAATTGGCCATGCGAGCCATACCCGCTATTGTGTCAACGACACTGTAGGCTTTGCGTATATAGTCTAATTCTTCGGCATTAAAATGTATCTGATCACTCATTGTATTGTACCCACCGGTTAAAATTGTCCGGTGGAATATACATATAAATAAATTATTCTGTCAAATAGTGGATAAAATCAGGCCAGAATGTCAGGAATAAGGGAGCTTTCCAGCTTCTGAATAGTGTCTTTCAGGCGGAGTTTGTCCTTCTTGAGCTTGGTAATATGCAGGAAATCGACAGGCTGCACCTTGGACAGGTTGGCTATCTGTTCGTCGACTTCTCTGTGCTCGCGTCTCAGCTTTTCAAGCTCTTCGCGAATATCGTCATCATCAAGCATGTAAATCCGTCAGTCAAAATTCGAAGTATTGGTCATATCAGAAAAATCCCGCTTTGATAAGCAAATTTATAAGGCGAGATAAGGGTTTACGGGGAATTTGTTCGTGATATTCTGTCTTCCATTAAAGTTTTCAGGAGTAATTTATGGTTAAAAGAATAGGAATTCTGACAAGTGGAGGTGATTGCGCGGGATTGAACGCAGCGATCCGTGCGGCAGTCCATAGAGCCGATCTGCTGGGTTGGGAAGTGATCGGGATTCTCGATGGAACTGCAGGGCTGCTGGTCGATCCGCCGCAGGTCAGGGTTTTAAAACCGAATGACTTCGACAATAACGTCATGCGTATGGGCGGCACAATTCTCGGCACGACCAACAAGGGCAATCCATTCGATTACCCGATGCCGGATGGCACGCACAAGGATCGCTCGGGCGAGATCATCGACAATTTCAAGAAGCTCGGCGTTGATTCCGTGATAGGCATCGGCGGCGACGGCAGCTTCGCCATTCTGCGCAAGCTCGCCATGCAGGGCGGCATCCGCATGGTCGGTATTCCAAAAACAATCGATAACGATATCGGCGAAACAGAAACGTCCATTGGTTTTGATACTGCCGTGTCCGTTGCGACCGAAGCGCTTGACCGTCTTCAGCCGACCGCCGCATCTCATGATCGCGTGATGGTTCTCGAGGTTATGGGACGTGATGCGGGACATATCGCGTTAGCAACTGGTATATCAGGCGGAGCCGACGTTATCCTGATCCCGGAAATTCCTTACCGTATCGCCAGTGTCGCCAAGAAAATTAAAGCGGTCAAAGATGGTGGACGCAATTTCGCGCTTGTCGTCGTTTCCGAGGCCGTTAAAACGCTGGACGGCGAAGGCATCATGGCGGAGTTTACTGATGGTCAGAAACGTTATGGCGGTATCGGCCATTATGTTGGCGACCAGATCTTCAAAGCGACCGGTTCTGAAACGCGTGTTACGGTTTTGGGCCACGTTCAGCGCGGAAGCTCGCCTACCTATAACGATCGTCTGCTGGCATCGGCTTTCGGTGTTCGCGCGGTCGATTTGATCGCGCAGGGAAAATTCGATCGTATGGTCGCGTGGAAAAACCGTCAGGTCGTCGATGTGCCGATCGAGGCTGCGATTGCCGCCTATCAGGCAGTCGATGTGAACAGCTCGATGGTGCATACGGCGCGTGCGCTTGGTATCTCACTCGGGGACGATTAATCCATGATGTATGTCCAGCAATCCCTCGCGCCTGATGAAAGGCTTGTTCATATAGGCCAGTTTCACTGGTTTTATGACGTTCAGGCTTTCATGAGCATCGTATGGGGATTGTTCTTTGCGATCTCGCTGCTGATCGCGGCGGTTAATCTTGAGCATTACCTGCCGGGCAACCTGACGATCATGTCCGTGCCGCCGGAAGCGGGTGACGGGTGGTTGAGGCAGTTGCAGAAAATTCATCCAGGCATCAAGCTCTTTGCCTTTCTGCTTTTTCTGCTCGGCGTTTACCGTTTTGCATCCATGCTTGTCGTCAAGGCGACGACTGAAATCGCCGTGACGACTTCACGCGTCATCTTTAAGCGCGGCCTGGTCGCGCGTTATGTCGGTGAAATGAATATCGATCGTATCGAAGGCGTGTCGGTTGTGCAGTCATTCTGGGGCCGCATTTTCAATTTCGGCCGCCTGATGATCCGCGGTATGGGGATTGGTGAATTATTCATGCCGTCCATTGCCAATCCGCTGGCCTTTCGCCGGGCGATTGAGAAGGCGCGGATCGTGCATGAGCAGCAAAAAGGGGATCGCTGATGGACGCGCAGGCAGCTTTGAGAAATAAGAACAAGGATATGTTCACCGATCTGCGCGAAGGAGAGAAGGTGCTGGCGCGGGCCGTTATCTCGCTTGGCATTTACTGGAAAGCGATTGGCGTTTTTATCATCGGCCTGTTGTTTATTTTGCTTCCGCCGCTTTGCTATTTCTTTTTCTTTGTCGCGTTGCTGATCGCCGCTTTCAACTATATCCAGAAATCCATCCTGACTTTGATCGTTACCAATAACCGCGTCTTTATCCGCGCGGGTACGCTCAAGATCGACACGGTTCAGATGCGCATGGATCGCATCGAAAGCGTTGAAGTGCAAAAAACATTGCTGGGTTATCTGTTGGGTTACGGCACGGTGATCATCACGGGAACGGGCAGCCAGTTCGCCTTTATTCCCTTTGTGGCAAATTCCGCGCAGATCCGTAACGCACTGGATGAAGTTTTATACGAGCGTGACAAGCATTTGCAAACGACCGTCACGCAGACAACAGTTACTCAAACCGTCGTACCCGAAGAAAAGCCATGACCTGGGATAAATCCAAACTGCCAAGCCGCCACGTATCCGTGGGGCCTAAATCCGCGCCGCATCGCGCCATGTACTACGCAATGGGCATGACCGAGGAAGAAATCAATCAGCCTTTCGTCGGTGTTGCGACCTGCTGGAACGAAGCGGCACCGTGCAATATCGCACTGAACCGTCAGGCGCTGTCAGTTAAAAAAGGCGTTGTGTCCGCGGGTGCCACTCCGCGCCAGTTCACGACAATTACCGTCACCGACGGGATTGCCATGGGCCATGAAGGCATGCGCTCGAGTTTGCCGTCACGTGAAGTGATCGCGGATTCGGTTGAGCTCACCATGCGCGGTCATTGTTATGACGCGCTCGTTGGCCTTGCGGGCTGTGATAAATCCTTACCGGGCATGATGATGGTGATGTTGCGCCTCAACGTCCCATCCGTATTTATGTATGGAGGTTCTATCCTGCCGGGGAATTTCCGTGGCAAGGACGTAACGATTATTGATGTTTTCGAAGGTGTAGGTAAACATGCGACCGGCGAATTCTCGGATAAAGATTTACATGAGATGGAATGCGTTGCCTGTCCAAGCGCGGGAGCCTGCGGCGGACAGTTCACTGCCAACACGATGGCATGTGTATCCGAGGCGATCGGTCTTGCGTTGCCGGGTTCTGCCGGCGCGCCAGCCCCCTATGAGACACGCGATGAATATGCCGTAGCCTCGGGCAAGGCGATCGTTGAGCTGATTAAAAAGAATATCCGTCCGCGCGATATCGTGACGCGCAAGGCACTCGAAAACGCGGCGATGATCGTTGCGGCAACCGGTGGCTCGACAAATGCCGCGCTTCATCTGCCCGCGATGGCGCATGAAGCGGGGATCGATTTCGATCTGCACGCAGTTACCGATATTATGCGTCGTACGCCATATCTGGCGAGCCTGAAACCCGGCGGCAAATATGTCGCGAAAGATCTATTCCAGATCGGCGGCGTATCTGTCGTCCTGAACGAATTGCTCAAAGGCGGTTACCTGCATGGCGATTGCCTGACAGTGACCGGAAAAACGATCGAGGAAAATCTCAAGGGCACGAAATTCCCTGAAAACCAGGATGTCGTCTACCGGATTGAAACGCCGATCTCTTCGACCGGCGGCGTTGTTGGATTGAAAGGTTCCCTCGCGCCGGAAGGGGCGATCGTCAAAATTGCGGGCATGGAAAATCTGGTATTCGAGGGGCCTGCGCGCTGTTTCGATTCTGAAGATGAATGTCTGCAAGCAGTTCTTGATCGCAAATACAAGGAAGGCGAAGTTCTGGTCATTCGCTATGAAGGGCCGAAGGGCGGTCCGGGCATGCGGGAAATGCTCTCGACGACCGGCGCTTTATACGGGCAGGGCATGGGCAACAAGGTCGCGCTGATTACCGACGGACGTTTCTCCGGCGGCACGCGCGGTTTCTGTGTCGGCCATATCGGCCCCGAAGCGGCTGTCGGCGGTCCGATTGCGCTGTTGCGAGATGGCGACATTATTCGTATCGATGCCGAAAAAGGATTGATGGATCACAAGCTATCGCCGGAAACGCTCGAATCCCGTCGCAAGGAATGGAAACCGAAAACCCATAATTATCAATCAGGTGCGATCTGGAAGTATACCCAGACGGTAGGCCCTGCTGTTAAAGGGGCTGTGACCCATCCGGGCGGTGCGGCGGAAACTCATGTATTCGCGGACCAATAATCTGTTATAATATAGGTAACTGGAATATCCGCTTTAATGACCCGAACTTTCCTGAAAACGCTATTATGTGGGGCCGCGATCTATTTTGTCGCGGTCGCGCCGGCATGGGCTGACGAACAGCTTGAGCCGCAAACGCAACAGCAGGATCAGCAACAGGTTGAACCTCAACCTGAAACATCACCGGTGGAGAGTCAGGCTGTAAGTGCGGCCGTTGAGGCGGCTGCCATCCCTGTCGTAAAACCTGTCACCACCACACCGATCGTTTTTGAAGGCCAGCCGATGATCGGCATGCTTCAAAAAGGCAAGGTATCGGGTGTCGCCATCCAGGACCCTGAAGGGATTTATAAATTTTATAAAGCGCAGAATTTTTCTTTTTTCTGGACGAATGGCGAGAAGGCGAGCGCGCGCTCTGAAAAGGCGCTCGGAATTCTCGAAAATTCATGGGAACACGGGCTTAATCCGGCCAATTATCATGTGAGCGTTCTGAAGGAGCTGATCGATAAAGGAAAACTCGCCGATCCTGTCGCTTTTGAAATATTGATGAGCGATAGCGTGTCACGTTATGGCCGCGACATGACGGGCATCCGCGTGTCCGCGCGCGATATCGGCGAAGATACGAGATCATGGATGAAAGGAACGCGCGCGGAAGCTTTCCTTGAATATCTTGCGGCGAAAGATAGCCCGGAAGATACGCTCGAGGAATTGCGTCCGCCCGGCAAGCTTTATCCAATTCTCCAGAATGAGCTTAAAGATCTTCTGGATGACATGAAGAAAAATCCGGACAGTAATGTTAAGCCCATCGCATTTCCGGGTCTTATTTATCCGCATAGGACTCACCCGACGATTAAAATCATTCGCGAGCGTTTTAATGTGCAGAATGCGATCGGTGCAACACCGCAATTTTATGACGATGCCCTGATCAAGAAAATTCAGTCTTTTCAGAAAGCCAATGGTCTAAAGCCGGATGGGATTATAGGTAAGAGAACCATCGATGCTATCAATCAGGGCAGGCGTGAGCGACTGGTCAAGATTCTTGCCAATCTTGAGCGCTTGCGGTGGATGAATGCGGCGATGCCGGATAAATATATTCTCGTTAATGTGCCGGCCATGTCGTTATGGGCGTTTGAAAACGAGAAAATGGTGTTTGAAATGCCGGTCATCGTCGGCAAGCCGGACTGGCCGACGACGAGCTTCCGC
>JBEHYB010000041.1:0-20125 GCA_048498395.1 Pseudomonadota bacterium | reverse complement strand
AGAAGATTTAGATGAGGGGCGATTGCGGTTTCCCTCACCAGCAGTTTCCCTCACCCCAACCCTCTCCCGGAGGGAGAGGGCGTTAAACACAAAAAAAGCAGCCCGGAGGCTGCTTTTTCTAAATCTATAATCAACAACCTTAGGCAGCTTTTTTGGCTTGGTTATTGCGCGCGGCTTTCGCCAGTTCAAAGATGGCCTTAAAGCCTGCTGCGTCATGAACTGCCATGTCAGCAAGGATCTTGCGGTCCAGTGTGATACCGGCTTTCTTAACGCCGCCCATGAATTGAGCGTATGTCAAACCAAGCTCGCGTGAAGCGGCGTTGATACGCTGAATCCACAAACCACGGAAGTCGCGCTTTTTGTTGCGACGATCGCGGTAAGCGTATTGCAGGGCTTTTTCAACGCGCTGCAGGGCAGGGCGGAAACAGTTACCTGAACGGCCGCGGTAACCCTTGGCGAGTTTCAGGATCTTGGTGTGGCGCGCATGTGCGCGTGGTGTACCTTTTTTAGCGCGAGACATCTAATTATTCTCCCTTCGCTTTGGTTGTGGCTTTTTTAGCAGGAGCCTTTTTCGCTGTCGCAGCTTTAGGAGCTGCAGCTTTTTTGGCGGCTGCCGGTTTTTTGTTTGCGTTCGCTGCTTTTTTCGCCGCAGATTCAGCAGGAGAAGGGGACTTCTTCGCTTTTTTCAATCCGCGCTCGTATGGCAGGAAGTTATCGAGAACGATCTTCGCATCCGCTTCGCACAGCAACGCCATGCCGCGGGCTTTACGTTTCATCGATTTTGGTTTGTTCATCTGCATGTGACGGGAGAAAGCCTGTTTGAACTTAACTTTCCCATTGCCAGTCACCTGAAAGCGCTTTTTGGCAGCGCCTTTGGTCTTCATCTTCGGCATTTCTGACTCCTTAAGTAGTTGATATTAAACAAAACCCACCGAGGCATGCCAAAGTTTCCTATAGCCAGGTGAGCGGTTGGGTGGGTTATACACAGCCCGAGGCCTGAAATGCAAGGGTTTTATGCCGCCATATCAATATTGTCATAACACAAATAAAGGCATTTTATGCGTCTGTGACTTCGTAAGTCTCAAGCTTCAGTTTCTTTTGCAGCGTGCCGTAACGGGCGATCATGGCCCCGGAGACGAGCAGGACCGCGGAGAGCACGGTCTTTATCCCGATATCGAGCCCCAGCATAAAATGCGCCGTCAAAAGCGAGAGCCACGGGATGAAGTCGGCAAAGAGGCTTAAGATCACGACATTGCCTTTTCTCACGCCCACATCCCAGCACTGATAGGCGAAGAACTGGATGAAAGCATAGAAACCCAGCAGCAGGGGAAGCCAGCCGGTGAAATGGGTGAGAAAGGGCGCGCCGTTCATAAAAGCGAAAGGCAGGAACAACGCCATCGTCAATTGAAAGATCGGGGTGACCGTACCGCCGCCTGTCGCTTCTCCGCTGCGTCTTGTGAAGGCTGCATATAAGCCCCATGAGACCGCGCCGAAAAAAACCATCACATAGGCGACGCAATCCATAGGGTTCGCGAATAATTCACCTGTCACGCCTGACGTGCCCATAATTTCGATGGTCAGGGCCGCCAGTACGACCAGCGTGCCGAATATAAAAAAGGGCCAGCGGGTTATTTTTACGCCTGCCAGTAGTATCGAGCAGACGATAATGGCGGTCGGCCATAGATAATTAAGCAGGATGATGAAAGGGACGTGCTGGCTTTGAACGAGGCCAAGCGTGATCGCAAGAAGACCTTCATGCAGGCAAAAGGACAGCCAGCGACCGTAGAAAAAAGGATTGCGAAATATAGCCTTGTCAGGAAGGGGGCGGCGGCGGGCGAAATGATTGATCACGCCAAAGGTGCCGACCAGCAGGTATAACAAACCGGTATAGGCCGGAATGCCCAGGCTGCGCTCAAAAATATGAATGATCGGCAGGGACATCCCCCATGCCAGCACGGAAAACATAGCGATGAGGGTAGGGTTCATAAGAGCCTGCAATAGGTTGTTCAACAGAACAACAGTATCACGCTACACCGGCTTCTGGAAGAGACAGGCGGTATGCGCCGCCCGGCTGTCCGGTGATGGCACGGGCGCGGGCACCTTCCTGGATATATTCGATCTGGTTCGCGAAGCTCTCGCCGGCAGTCTCGGTAATGGCCGTTTTGATCCGCCAGATGATCTGGCGCAGATATTCGTTCGGGTCGGCGCTGATAAAGTTCGAGAGTTCCAGCCCTTGCGCGAATTCTTCGCGGGTCAGGATATGATCAGGTTTGGCGATCATCATCGTCATGATCTGGAGCGCTCTCTCTTCAAGCGGGATTTCATAGCCTTCGATAAAGAAACGCCCTGACTTCCATTTCTGCTCGGCCATTTTCTTCATCTCGAAGGGGCCGTGTTTCAGTATATCCATGCGCACGGCATCGAAATCCTGCCTGATGCTCGGGACAAGGCCGCCGGTGAGATAATAGGCATGGTCGCCGGTGTACGAACCTTTTTGCCCGCCCTGACGGTAGGGATTGAGAGGCGTGATGATCTGTGAAGCCGCGAGATCGCCGGTCTGTTCGATGATCGCGTTGCGGATATTGAAGATCTGGACCTTGATATTGTTCCAGATATCGTCGGTGCTCCATGTGGGATCGTTGATGCCGAAAGCGATCTTGAAATTCTCGATGCTCAATTGTTGATCGGGGAGGCAGATCAGCGCGGCCATAAACTGTTTCTGCTGCGCGGTCAGGATCACTTCGCGGTCGTTGACGAGAAAACAGGAATCCTTCCAGCCGTCATAGATTTTCTTGATCAGTTTAAACGGACCGGCCTCAACCGTATCCGCTTCCTTGAATATCTCGTTCAGTGACTTGGTCATACGCAATCTTCTTTAAGAAATTGCGCTTATAAAAGGCCATTTAATGTATTATGTCAAGAAAAACCGGTTTTACTTTTTTACTTCAGATGCTTGCCGATCTGGTCGTGAATATGCGCCGGGAAGTCCTGGTCTTCCCATGGCAGGAAGATCCAGGTGTCCTGCGACACTTCGGTCACGTATGAATCCGCGGTCGGCGCGCCTTCCGGTTTGACGTAGAGGCAGGCGTAATGAGCTTTTGGCAAAATCTTGCGGATGGCGCGGAACGTGTTGCCCGTATCCGCGAGATCGTCGACGACAAGCCAGCCGTCGCCGTCGCCGGCGGCGTGAGCTTCCTTGATGATCTTCGAGGCCGATTGTTCCTGATGCACGTAACTTGAAACGCTGATCGTCTCGATGACGCGCACATCGATTTCACGGGCGACGAGACAGGCCGGCACAAGCCCGCCGCGCGTTACCGCGATAATGCCTTTCCATGGTCCGGTTGCCTTGGCTTTTTCCTGCAGTTTCCAGGCGAGGGCCTTGGACGTGCGGTGAATCTCCTCCCAGGAGACAGGGAAATCTTTGCTCATTTGAGTCTATCAATTCGTCAGTGGTTGAGTGGTATAGGGGAGGAATATACTAAAACACGCCCCCACTCAAGCGTTAGACGGGCGGCGCATCGTGATCGAGCAGGATCAGGTCGTCGATCAGCCATTTACCCGAAGGATCCTTAACCAGCTTGTAAAGGACGATATAAGGTTCGCCATCCGAGCCGGTGACTTCGACCTTCTGGATTTCATGGCTGTCGCTGCTGGAGCGGCCAAGGAATTTGAAGCTGACATGGTCGTAGATCTCCCAGTAGGTGATCCGCATCATGGTCGCGAATTTCAGCGCGCTTGAGAATTTCTTTTGCAGTTCGGGGCTCGCCAGCTCATAGGCCTTGCTGGAATCCCTTTCCTTGAAGGCGGTCAGCTCTGTGGCAACAGCCAGCTGTACGGGGTCCATGACGGTATGAGGTTCGCGTTTTTCGGAAGCGTTCGTATGAGTAGCGGAGAGCGAAATACCCGCCAGCAAAACCAGGATAAGCCTTTTATATGTAACGACTTTATTCATACGCACCTCCGCGAGTTCTTCGCAGGTCTCTCTTTCGCCCATTATAACGGGACATGATTAACCTCCGGTTAATCCGTAGCCTGCGTATTTATTGAGGTTATAAGAGCAAGAGTCGGGCCAGATTAATGCGCATCGGCCCAGTTTTTGGCGATTCCGGTTTCGACGACCAATGGCACCGAGAGTGAAGCAACGCTTTCCATCGCTGTCTTGATCAGGGCGGCGGTTTTTGTGGCTTCCGCTTCCGGCACTTCGAAGACGAGTTCATCATGGACTTGCAGAAGCATACGCGCGTTGATCTTGCCGTCGCGGATTTCGCGGGCGAGTTTGATCATCGCGAGTTTGATCAGGTCGGCGGCGGTGCCCTGCACGGGCGCGTTGATTGCTTGTCGCTCGGCACCTGAACGGCGGGCGGGGTTTTTATCCTGAATGCCGGGGATGTAGCATTTGCGCCCGAGCATGGTTTTCACATAGCCGTTCTCGCGCGCGAAAGATTTTGTTTCTTCCATGAAATTCGCGAGCTCAGGGAAGCGCGCGAAATATTGCTTGATATAGGAGCTCGCTTCGCCGTTTGAAATGCCGAGCTGGTTCGCAAGGCCGAAGCCGGAAATACCATAGATAATGCCGAAATTGATGGCCTTTGCCTTGCGGCGGATGTCGCTTGTCATCTGATCGATCGGCACCTCGAACACCTGAGACGCGGTTGCTGTATGAATGTCGATATTGTCGCGGAAGGCTTGCTGTAATCCCTTGATGCCTGCCATCTCGGCGATCAGGCGCAGCTCGATCTGGGAATAATCGGCGGAGATAAGCACATTGCCCGGTTCCGCGATAAACGCGGTGCGGATCATTTTGCCTTCTTCCGTGCGGATCGGAATGTTCTGCAGGTTCGGATCGGACGAGGCGAGGCGGCCCGTGCTGGTCGCCGCCATCGAGTAACTTGTATGGACGCGCGAAGTCGCGGGCACCGCCGCCGCCTGCAATGCTTCGGTATAGGTCGATTTCAGTTTGGACAATTGCCGCCACATCAAAATCTTCTTCACGAAATCGTGGCCCTGCGCGGCGAGGTCTTCGAGGACATCGACAGCCGTCGACCATTCGCCGGTCTTGGTTTTGCCGCCGCCGGGAAGGTCCATGCTTTCGAATAAAACCTGCCCGAGTTGCTTGGGCGAGCCGATATTGAATTCATGGCCTGAGTCTTTGTAAATCTCGGCTTCGAGTTCGACGATCTTCTGGCCGAACTGATGGCTTAAGGATTTCAAAACATTGAGATCGACCCTGATGCCATCCAGCTCCATCTGCGCGATGACGGGACCTAACGGGCGTTCTATATCTTCATAAATCGTCGCCGCTTTTTCCTGCGCGATGCGCGGTTTGAAAATATCATAGATGCGCAGCGTGTAATCGGCATCTTCCGCCGCATAGTCGGTAGCCTTTTGCAGTTCGACCTGATCGAACGTGATCTGGTTCTTGCCTTTACCCGTTACTTCCGAATAGGCGATCATCTGGTGGCCGCAATAGGTCAGCGCCAGTTCGTCAAGCCCGTGACCGTGCAGGATATTGTCGCAGACATAGGACATCAAAATCGTGTCGTTGCAGGGCGCGATATCGACACCTTCCTTCGCGAACATCTGCCAGTCATATTTCATGTTATGCGCGACTTTCAAAACCGCGCGGTCTTCCATGATCGGCTTTAACAGTTCGATGACACGCGCCTTTGGCAGCTGCTCGGGCATGTCGGGGTTTTGCATGGCCAGCAAATCGCCGCATTTCGTATGCCCGACGGGGATATAGCAGGCCCTGCCCGGCGCGAAAGCGAGCGAGATGCCGCACAGCCCGGCTTTCGCCGGTGTCAGGTTCGTGGTTTCGGTATCGAAGGCGAGGATACCTGTCTGATAGGCATTCTCGATATAGAATTTGAGACGGTCTTCGGACGTGACAAGCTCGTAATGTTTTTCGACAGCCGCGCTTTGTACGGGTGCAGGCGCAACGGGCGCTTGCGAATAATCGCGCGTTGCCGGTTTCGGCGGCGGGGTGAAGGCGGGTGTCGCTGATGTATCGATGCCAGCCTTCGCGCCGATACGCGAGACAAGGCTTTTGAAACCCTGATGCTGCAGGAACGCGATCAGTTTTTCCGAGAATGGATGTTCGGGTTTTAAATCTTCAAGCGGCACCGGCACGGGGACGTTTTCGTCCAAAGCCACGAGGCGTTTGGAAATACGTGCATTCTCGATATTGTTCTGCAATGTCTCGCGGCGTTTTGGTTGCTTGATATTGTCAAGGTTCGCGAGCAGGCCTTCGAGATCGCCATATTGATTGATCAGTTCAGCTGCCGTTTTGATGCCGATTCCCGGCACGCCGGGGACGTTATCGGTCGCATCGCCCGCCAAAGCCTGGATATCGATAACGCGGTTGGGCTTCACGCCGAATTTTTCGAAGACCTGTTCTTCGCCGATATAGCTCTGCTTGATCGGGTCGAGCATGCGCACCTGTCCGTCATAGACCAGCTGCATCAGGTCTTTATCGGATGAGACGATCACGGTCTTCACGCCTTTCTCTCTCGCGTGTTTCGCGTAGGTGGCGATCAGGTCGTCGGCTTCAAAGCCTTCAAGCTCGAGCGAGGGCAGGCCGAAAGCGAGCGTCGCTTCGCGGATCAGCGGGAATTGCGGAATAAGGTCCGGTGGCGTTTCCGAACGGTTGGCTTTGTATTCGGGATAAATCTCGTTGCGGAAATTATTGCGTGCGGCATCGAAGATAACGGCGACGCGCGCCTGCGGATGATCGGTTAAAAGCTTGAGCAGCATATTGCAAAAACCCATGACGGCCCCGACCGGCGTTTTGTCGGACGGGCGCGTGAGCGGCGGCAATGCATGGAAGGCGCGGAAAATAAATCCCGATCCGTCGATAAGGAAAAGTTCTTGTTCAGCCGGTTGGGTTTGGAGAGCCGTTTGCGTCATAAATTAGATATAGAGCTCCGGCTGGCATACTGCAACAAGCTCCATAGTGCTTTCCCCGCGAAAGCGGGGATCTGGCATGGCGGTATAAGATCCCCGCTTTCGCGGGGAAAGCAGAGGGCTTATTTCGTTTTCGTCGTGATGGCGTAGAGCGCAATCGCGGTCGCGTTCGAAACATTGAGGCTGGAAATCTGGCCCGGTGTCGGCAGTTTGACCAGCAGGTCGCAATGTTCCTTGATCAGCGGACGCAGGCCCGGACCTTCAGCGCCCATCACGAGCAATGTTTTCTCGTAATGCGGGGCTTTGCCGATATCCTGACCGCGTTCGTCCAAAGCCAGACAGAAGAAGCCGGCTTCCTTGAGAGCTTCAATCGCACGCGACAGGTTGGTTTCGAATACGAGCGGCACGAATTCCGCCGCGCCACTCGCCGTTTTCGCGATCAGCCCGTTCAGTTCCGGCGCATTACGGCTCTGGACGACAATCGCGTCCGCGCCAAAAGCGCAGGCCGAGCGCAGAATCGCGCCGATATTGTGCGGGTCGGTGACCTGATCGAGCAATACGACGACGGATTTCTTCTTCACTTCCGCCTTGCGGATAATGTCCTGAAGGAAAATTTCTTCGAGAGGTTTGGCATCGAGCGCAACGCCCTGATGCACGGCATCGCGCGGCAGCGCGCGGTTCAGCGCTTCGCGTTCGACGATCGTGATTTCGGGCAGCATGCGGCCGTCTTCCAGTGCCTGATCAAGAGCCTGCTGCAAATCCGGCGCGTCCTGTTCGGTCGCATAGATCGCCTTGATTTCACGGTCAGGATTCAACAGCGCGGCAGTTACGGCGTGAATGCCATAGACGGAAACTTCAATGCGCGGTCCATAATTACGTGACGGGCGTTCGTCGCGGTCGCGGCTGAAAGAACCGCGCTCAGGTTTGTCGCCATATGAGCGTTTTGGTTTATCGGCAAAACCGCCACGTGCGGGACGATCTCCGAAATCGCGTTTAGGACGGTCACCGAAATCACGCTTCGGCTTATCGCCGAAGGAACGTTTAGGGCGTTCGTCAAAATTGCCGCGATCGGGGCGGTCGCCGTATGAACGTTTTGGTTTGTCACCAAAGCCGCCGCGATCCGATCTCTCGGGACGATCACCAAAAGAACGTTTAGGTTTATCGTTAAAGTCGCGCTTCGGACGGTCTGAATATCCGCCGCGTTCAGGGCGATCTCCGAACGAGCGTTTTGGCTTATCTCCAAAATCGCGTTTAGGACGGTCGCCGAAATCACGATTCGGGCGCTCCGAACGATCGCCGCCACGATCCGGGCGGTCACCATAGGTGCGTTTCGGTTTCGGTCCGGCATCGGAGCGGAAGCCTTCCTTGCCGTCGTGGGTCTGGAAATTGCGTTTTTTCGCACCAGAACTATCGGAAGCGCCTGCGCCACGCTTTCTAAACCCCGATTCTAAGCCAGTTTTGGGGCCGGATTTTGGCGGGCCTTTACGGGCGGGTGGGCGGCCTGAGCTGCCAGATGGGGGACGGCGTTCCATAAAATCTCATTTCATTTTGGGGTTTGTGCTTGACTTCTTACGCCATATCTCTTTTCTTCTCAATTCTTAAATCGTCCCCCTGACCAGGGGACTTGCGGATGGAAGGGTGGCCGAGTGGTTAATGGCAGCAGACTGTAAATCTGCCCTCTTACGAGTACACAGGTTCAAATCCTGTCCCTTCCACCATTTACTAAAAAGCCGCCTCCGGGCGGTTTTTTAGTAAATATGGAGCGGATAGAGTGAATGGGCGTGTCGTTCACAACGAAGCCTGCCTCAAGGCAGGCGAGATGCTGCCGAGCGTAGCGAAGGCGAAATCCTGTCCTGTTTCCATTTTTCCCTATTATCAGTGAGTAGGTCCAAATTTTTTAGTCTTATTTCAATTGCTTCCTTTGAGGCACCAAAAGAAATCGATAATTCCGATAAAAGTGAATCGTATGTTGTAAAATTGCAGGGTTGATCATCAACATATATGTGCCCATGTCCTTTATCCTTAATGTCCAGTTTTTGTCTTAGTTCTTCGATTTTGAATAAAAAATATTTTTTTGGCAAAAGTAGACATGAGGCAAAGTTATTTGCTTGGATTTCGAGACGGTCATAATTGAAACTATTTTCAATTATGTTTTTTATTAAATCATTTGCTATCAAAGTTTCTGATCTTAAAAATTTATCATGCCCTAAATAAAAATGGCCAATTTCATGCCCTAACGTAAAACGTTCTCTGTGCTTATTTTCGTGTAAATAAACATGAATATTCTTTTTATGAAAGTCTACGAACCCCAGTATTTCATTGCCTTTTTCATCAAACTGCCGATCTTGAATATAATGGCAATCTAAATTGAGAGTTTTGCAAACTTTCCCAAGGTCAACGGGGCCATTTTTATATTCAGCAGTTTCTAAAAGCTCTCTTGCAAAAGTTTCTATTTCGTCCAGCGTCAAGTAGGGTGGAGAAAATTCTTTAAGTCTTGGTTTCCTTTCATCCTCATGTAGAGTTTCATCGCTTAAAAATCGGAATAGATCCCTAGGGGAACTGCAAAATCTTCCTTCATAATAAGCAGAAAATTTTAAAGGCTTGCTGGGTTTAGGGTTTTCAAAAATTCCTTTTCTAAGAAATGAATCTTCGGCTGTTCGATCAAGCACTATTTCAAAGCCATTATCATTGTATTTAACTAACCCAATTTTACGACTTTTTACTAAAGCTTCAGCGCCAGATTGTAATGATGTATTTACAACCAAGACCCCCTTGCTGCCATGTTTGAATATTCGACTGAGCTTGTCTGAAAAATCTGTGACTTCGGTCTCGGGGATATTATCTGAATAATTTTTACACTCAAAAACTACTCTTATATGAGGTTCTTTGCCGCCTTCTCGAAATAGCTCTACGACGACATCAAATTGAACATCACTCTTACGCTCTTCGCAGTAATATTTCTTCTTTTTATATATCTTGCATAGCTCCGGAGGGTACGTGCCATATACAAGCTCTTTGGCTTCCTTTTGATTAACAAGATATTGATAGAATTTATCTTCTAAATCATTTCCTTTTTCAGTCGTTGTCATTGAGTGCGCTCCAGCGGCTATTTCTCAAGAGGAAGTTGCCTTACAATTTAGTGGTCGAGAAGTTCCCGCACAATGTTAAATTTTCTATTCTCTTTTCAAGGGCAAAAGTCCCGAAAGCTATTAATTGCTATTACTCTATTGCAAAATGCTGAACTCATTGGAAAATCCGCCAGACCTGCTATAAACAACGTCATGAGAGACATGCATTCCAGAAAAGCGCTTTGGGCCAGTTCGATGACCGTCGGGACGGTGATCGTGCTCGTCTTCGCGAAAACGATCGCGTTTATTTTCAGCGGGTCTGCGTCGGTTCTGTCGTCTCTCGTCGATTCTATTTCCGATATCGGCATGTCGCTGATGACATGGCTCTCTATCCGCTGGTCGATGAAACCGGCGGATGACGATCACCGCCATGGCCACGGCAAGATCGAAGGCGTTGCCGCGCTTTTGCAGGCGGCCGTCCTCACGGGCGCTTCCGTGTTCCTGATCTTCACGGCGTTCGGTCGCCTGATCGAGCCGGAGAAAATGCACGATCATTTATTCGCGCTGTTATTGATGGTGATCTCGGCCGCCGCTTCGCTGTTCCTGACATTCATCCAGAAACGTGCCAATAAAGACACCAACTCGCTCGCGCTCGAAGCTGATACAGCGCATTATTCAACCGATGTCTGGATGAACGGCATCGTTATACTCGTGGTGCTTCTCGATTATATGGGCCTTGCGCCCGTCTGGCTCGATCCTGTGTGCACGATTCTGATCGCCGGGCTTTTCGCGCGCGCGGCTTATAAAATAGGGCATCAGGCTCTCGATATGCTGATGGACAAGGAAATGCCCGCCGAGATCAAGGCCGACATCATGCGCGAAATCGAATCCCATAGGGAAGTCAAAGGCGTGCACGATCTGCGCTGTACGCGCTCGGGCATGAAAATATTCATGTCGTTTGATATGGAGCTCGATTCAAATCTTTTGCTGTGGTCGGCGCATGAAATTGCGCGCGAGATCGAACTGGGACTTTTGAAGAAATATCCCGAAGCCGAAATTCTGATCCATCTCGACCCCGAGGGCGACACGGCCGATACACGACACGGAGCTGCGAACTGATGAGTATTTTACTATGCGATGTCGGCGGAACGCATATCCGCTTTTCCCTGAGCCGCAATGGCCGGATCGAGCCGCATAAAATGCGTGTCGACCAGCATCCAAAACTGCAGGACGCGATTGTCGAATTCCTGGCGAGCCAGAATACGCAGGCCGAGAGCGTCACAGCCTTTTATCTCGCTTTCAGTAACCGCAACCAGTGGAATACCCATCCGGATGAAATCAGATCGGCGCTGCCAAAAGCGATCATCCGCCAGGTCAATGATTTCGAGGCCAACGCGCACGGCGTGATCAGTGCTGATAAATCGGATTTCATGCTGCTGAACAAGCCATCCGGCGAGACGGTCGTACATTCGTCGAAAATCGTCATGGGTGTCGGCACGGGATTGGGCTTTGCCTATATCTGCAATGACAAGGGGCGTGAGTTCATCCAGCGCACGCATGGCGCACATATGCTGCCTGTTTATGCGCCCGAGCATGAAGAGCTTTATAAATTCGTGATGAAGGACAGCGCCGACGCGTTGATCTATGAAGACGTGCTGGCGGGCCGGGGATTGTTCAGCATTTATAAATATCTATCACAGCGCAATCACCTCGATATCGAATACGCCGATGCCGAGATCATGATGCGCGACGGTCGTGACAATCCCGTATTCCGGCAGGCGCTTGATATTTTCCATGAGTTGCTGGGGCTGTTCGCACATCAGGCGGTGGCGTTTGGCTATTCTTATGGTGGCATTTATTTGACAGGCGGGGTTATTGATCGCCTGATGCTCGCAGGGCTTTTCAACATTGATAAATTCATGACGAGCTTCGTGCAGAAAAACGTGTCGGTCGTCGTGCATGACGTTCTTGCGACACCGGTCTTCTGGATCAAGGACGAATTCGTATCGCTTAAAGGATTGCAACATCTGGCGCAGGAGGACGGGCACCATGCGTGAGGCTTATTTAACGATTGATGACAGCCCTTCGCCGCATACGGATTCCCTGACGGATTTCCTCGTTGATCGTGGCGTGCCGGCGATTTTCTTCTGCCGCGGCGATATGATCGATCTCTACGGGCCGGACAGTCTTGTGCGCGCCGTGCAGAAAGGCTTTATCATCGCCAATCATACCTATTCCCACGAACGCGCCAGCGAGAAGACGTTCGAGGAATATACGGCCGATATCATGCGCGCGGAAAAAATGATTGAAGACATCTACCGCAAGGCAGGCGAAGCGCAGCCGGGAAAATATTTCAGGTTTCCCTATCTTGATCGCGGCACCGGCACGCGCGTCATCGATTTCGATCTCGTCGAGCCTCAATACAGGGGTGCGCTCGAAGACGTATTCCTCGGCTCGCAGAATACAAGCAGCGAAATGCCGACCCCGGCGCAGATCGAAAAACGCGAAAAAATCCAGCAATGGCTGAAAGAGCAGGGCTTTACCCAGCTGGCTTTCCCCAAGGTCACGTTCGACTGGTATGTGAAGACCCCGGTGTTCCATGCGCTCGATGCCCTGTCGACCTTTACGACCAGCGACTGGATGTTAACGGATAAGCATAAAGGTAAATGGCCTTACAAGACGGTCGCCGACCTCAAAGGCAAGATTGATGCCGATAAATGGCTGCAAAACGAGACTTCGGCGAATATTATCCTCGCCCATGACAAGAATGAGATTGAAAACGTGGTTCAGGACCTGATAGATCATTTCCTGGAGCGGGATTTTGAGTTCCTGCCAATAGAATAATAGAGGAAAAAATGTCAAATAATGTCATATATGTAATTGCGGATTACGGTGATCTGCACGATCTGGCTTTCGCCGAAGTCACCCAGAAACTATACGCCGAACTTGGCGATGCGCCTTATTCGATCCAGACTTTCGCAGTGCCGGCTTTCGACACCTACGCGACAGGTTTCGCGCTCGCGCAGACAGCGCTCAATTCCAAACTCGGATCGCGCCATAAATTCTTCGTCAACACCGCGCCGCGTAAAGACGACCTGACACCGCGCGTTAAAAACTCCGGCGAAGGTTTCGTCTATGCGCGCCTCAAAAACGGCGTTGAAATCTGCGCCGTCAACAGCGGTTACTCGCTGGCTTTTATCAAGGAAGCGGCTGAAGAAATTCGTGAAATCAAATGCGAGAAGCACGGAAGCCAGTTCCGCTCCCGCGATATTTTCCCGCCGGCTTTCGCGCGTATCGTCAAAGGTGATATGAGCATTCTCGGCGAGAGCGTCATCGACCAGATCCCGGATTTCCCGCAGAACGTTCTTTGCTACACCGACGGTTACGGCAACATGAAATGCTCGATCGATCCGGCGCGCCTTGATGCGATCAAGGGCAAGCATATCATCATGGACGTGAACGGCCGTCAGCAGGTCGCGCGCGCCGCCGAAGGTATTTTCGGTGTGGCGGACGGTGAGTACTGCATCTCATTGGGCAGCTCGGGCTGGACTTTGCCGAACGGCAAACAGGTTCGCTTTACGGAAGTTGTGAAGCGCGGCGGCAATGCCGCCAAGACTTTCGGCAAGCCGCCGGGCGGTATGCCCGTCACCTGGCGCGAAATCCGGGGCGAATAATAAAGAACTTGCCAATACGGGCCGGATAGCTAATATCCGGCCTTAAGAGCGCGGGTGTAGCTTAGTGGTAAAGCTCCAGCCTTCCAAGCTGGCTATGAGGGTTCGATTCCCTTCACCCGCTCCAATCCTTCCTTCACTCACGTTCATCCGCATTCACTGACGTTCACAAAGTCCTTGTAAAACAAAGGACTTCCAGGCGTTTTCCGTTCATGCTAGTATTTTCCCATTCACCCGCGACCGCCAATTTTGGGGGCATCGATGGGGGCAGATCGAAAAACGTGGGGGCATCGAAGCCCTAAAATTGGGGGCATCATGAAGTTATCCGACAAGACATGCAAAGCGGCAAAATCGAAGGAAAAGCCTTATAAACTGGCCGATGGCGGGGGTTTGTATCTCGAAGTCATGCCCAACGGCTCCAAATGCTGGCGGATGAAGTATCGTCACTTGGGCAAAGAGAAGCGGCTGGCGTTCGGCGTGTACCCCGTCATCAGCCTTGCTGATGCCCGCACGGCCCGCGACAGGGCCAAGAAACTGCTGGCGCAGGGGATCGATCCATCCGGCGCGAAGAAGGAAGAGAAGCGGGAGGCCATCCGCAACGCTGAGAACACCTTCAAGGCCGTTGCGCTGGAATGGCACGGCAACCAATTGTCGCGCTGGACGCATAACCATGCCCTGAATGTCACCCGCCGGTTTGAGGTCGATATTTTCCCGTTTATTGGAAACCGGCCCATTGCGGAGATCGACCCGCCAGAATTGCTTGAGGAAGTCCTGCGGCGCATTGAAAAGCGTGGGGCATTGGACGTTACGGCCCGCGTCAAACAGATTTGCGGGCAGGTTTTCCGTTACGGTATCGCCACGGGTCGTTGCCAGCGCGACCCTACCGCCGACCTGAAAGGGGCATTGAAGGCCAACCAGACCCAGCATTTTGCCTGTCTGGACATCAAGGAAATGCCTGAGTTTCTGGATAAGCTGGAAAAGAACGATGCGCGGCTTTTCCACCGCACCCGCCGCGCCATCCGGCTCTTGATGCTCACCTTTGTCCGCACCAATGAATTGATTAACGCGACATGGGACGAATTTGACCTTGATAACGCCCTTTGGGAAATCCCCGGCTGGCGGATGAAGATGCGGAATCCGCATATCGTGCCGTTATCACGGCAAGCAGTAGCCCTGCTGCGGGAGCAGAAGGAAGAAACGGGTCATCTCAATACGCCGTGGGTGTTTCCCAGCCAGGTCCGGCCCAAAGACCCCATGAGCAATAACACCATCCTGTTTGCCATCGGACGCATGGGTTACAAAAAGCGCATGACCGGTCATGGCTTCCGCGCCCTGGCGATGTCGAATATCAAGGAAAAGCTCGGCTACCGGCACGAGGTTGTTGACCGCCAGCTTGCCCACGCGCACAAAAGCAAGATCGACCGCGCCTATGATAGGGCACAATTTCTCGATGAGCGCACCACGATGATGCAGAAATGGGCTGACTATCTTGATACGGTGGCGAACGGCGGCAAAATTGTAAAATTCAAGAAAGCAGCATAATGGGTGCGAAGAAAAAACCCGCAGACAAGGATTTAAACATCGACCTGAAAGCCGGATTCGGTTTTGATCCTGACTGGACACTGGAACAGGCGATGGCAGCCGGTTCCGATGGGCCGTTCAGTCCGTTCTGGCGCTGGCAGCGTTGGCAACAGCTTGAAGAGGAATACAGGAAAAGATTTGAGGCCGATGACAAGGAAGTTGTATTCACTGCCCTCCATGCTTGTGCTTGCTCCAATCTCCCTATGCCCGACTGGTTAGCCGATGCTTACGCCTCCGGTTTTCACAAGTGGGTGAATTATCGTGCGGGAAGCCTGGATGAGGCTTTTGACGTAGCAATTCCAAAAGGTAAACACCTTAATGCTCTGAGAAAAAATCGTAAGCTGCGGGTTGCGGTGCCGCTTGCGGTAGATAAGGCCCGGAATGAAGGCAATGCCATTCAACAGGGTCTTTTTGAGAAGATCGGCAAGGAATTCGGAATAAGCGGAAGCTCTACGAAAAGCCTGTATTATAAGTACCGGAACGTATTTCTAAAAAAATCTTAGATTTTTTAGAAATACAGACTCCTGATTTCAGGGCAGCATGTCTGAGAAGAATGAAACTTAGGAGCATCACAATGATCCGCATTGTCGAATATATTGCCAGGAACGGTAAAAATCACTTTGCCGAGTGGCTTGCGAAAATCCCCGCCAAACATGCAAACCGCGTGTCTGAGGCGCTCTATCGCATGGAAATGGGCAATTTCGGCGATCATAAATCTGTCGGCGGCGGTGTCATAGAAAGGCGCATATTCGGCAATCCTGCTTTGCGTATCTATTACGCCCTGGACGGCAAGGAACTCGTGATCTTGCTAGCAGGCGGCGGGAAGAACCGGCAGGACAAGGATATTGCCAAGGCCAAAGAGCTTTGGAAGGCTTATCAGGCTGAAAAAGCTAAATAATCTATATTTTAACCCTTTTTTCTGGATTAATTGATAACATATATGTTAGTACATGGATAAATGCCAGTGAACCTATATGAAGGAAAAAGAGGCTTGTTATGGCTCTAACACGCGATTTCAAAGAAACGATCATCGAACGCGCCAGAAAGGATAAAAAATTCCGGCGCGGCATGTTGACGCGGGGAATTGTGCTGCTGATTGCCGGTAGCGAAGAAGATGTGCAGGTCGGTAAATCTTTTATCCGTGATTACATCAATTCCACAATCGGTTTTCCGGCGCTGGCGGAACGCACAGGCATTCCGAAAGAAAGCCTCATGCGTATGCTGGGGCCGAAGGGTAACCCCAGCCTGAGCAACCTCAACCAAGTCACGCATACCCTGCTGGAAAACGAAGGGCTGAAAGGCGCGGATAATCTTTCCGTTTCGGTGCAGGGGTAATGTCCGCTTTCGAGGGAATGACCAAGGAAGAGATTCAGGCCGCACAAGATCGGCTGGATGAATTGTGCCACTCGGCAGAGCTGCAAACTTTCGATATCAGACACACAGGTTTTCAGGATAAAAACTGGCGGGCATTGATTTTGAAATTATGCGGCGTAAACGCAACTCAGCCAAAATCGCGCGGAAGGCCAGAAGACCGGCAGACCGGAAATATTGGTGTGAAAGCCTATATTGATACCGAGTTTTGCGATACCGACTTCAAAACAGGAAAGAAGCTCTCCCGTGAAGAAATTTTTGATCGTATCATTAGGGAAGAAAATATCACCCCGAAGAAAACAGCGCATGGCTTCACCGATCCCCGCAATACTGTCAAGAAAGCCTTGGGCAAGGTCAGGAAGGGCATGAAAGAGTATGAGCAAAAAAAGCGTCCGGCTTCTGATTAACTTCTTCCTCTAAATAAAGAAAAGAAATGAATAAATCTGAACCAATTAAAATTGGTTTAGGTTCATTTTTTCTATTGCATTCATAGGACTCCAAGAGTGTTCGGGATTGTCCCGCACAAGGAAACGGAGTCTTAAACATGCAAAATCAAAACGAAGTTGTTGCTTATTCTATCGATGCAGCGGCAAAGGCATCCCATACTGGACGTACAAAGCTTTATGCAGAAATCAAGTCCGGTCGTTTGAAGGCCATCAAGCTGGGTGCGCGAACCCTCATAACAGCCGAAGCTCTCTCAGAATGGCTAAATTCGCTCCCTCAACTTGGGAAGGCAGAATAATGACAAATCTCTCAACTGAGGTCGTCAAACCCGACGAAGCCGACAAACCCTATTCGATCACCAATCGGGACTTTTTACAGGCGATATATCGTGACCTGCCGGACGGTGTACGCGGCATGATCGTAAGCTCAAATGGTAACCCAAACCTTAAACTAAAAGGCTTTTGGAATGCCAAGGCATTGCGCGACAATACCGTAATCCCCGACGACCATAATAATTATTTCAGTGTGTCAGCCTTCAAATCAGATGAAAGCGGCCAATATCAAAGGCAAAAAAAGCGTTTTTCTGGAATGTATGCTGTCATGCTGGATGACATTGGCACAAAAACTCTTCCCGATTTTGTAGGATTAGAGCCGTCATGGAAAAATGAAACGTCGCTAGGGAATTATCAGTACGGTTATATCTTAAAAGTTCCAATCACGGATTCAAAAACCGCCGATAACCTGGTCAATGCTATTATCGCTGCTGGACTGTGCGATCCTGGCGCAGACGGGCCATGCGCGAGGCTGGCGCGTCTGCCAGTCGGTATCAACGGCAAGTATGATCCTGCCTTTCAATGCCAACTGAGGGAATGGCACCCTGAGCGCACGTTTACCTTCGAACAGTTGATTGAAGGGCTGAGTCTGGGCATGGGTGCATCATCCAAAAACCAGACAAAGATTCAAATGGCACGGGCGATGAATGAAGGCGATCCGATATATACACCGCGCCCACAAGAAAATCTTATTTTGGCAGAGATGAAAAAGCGCAATCTGTACAAATCCCCTCTTGGCGACGGTAGGCATGATATTACCTGCCCGTGGTGCCATGAACACACAGGCGCAGTTGACGGTGGTACGGGATATTTTGAGCCTGATTCAAATTTTCCTATCGGCGGCTTCCACTGTTTTCATGGTCATTGCGAAGGAAGGGGCATTCATGCGCTTCTTGAATACCTGGGGCTGAGCGTTGCCGATACACGCACAAAACCCACCATTCGCCTTGTGCAGGGCGAAATGCACCATATTGTGGAGTGCGCCGAGAAAGAGCTTGCCGCTACGGGGCGATACTTTCAAAGAGGCGGGACAATCTCAACCGTCAAGCGCGATCCTATCACGCATGAAACAATCATTAAGCCTCTGCCGAAGAATGCCTTTGTTTCGGCTCTTTCCAGCGTTGCTGTCTGGGAAAAATTCGATGGCCGATCCGGAGGGCGTATCAAGTGCGATCCGTCCGAGCGTCTTTGCATGGCAGTGGACGGGGCCGAAGGATATAAGCATCTTCCCGCGTTAAACGGAATTGCCCATCAGCCCTATTTACGGGAAGATGGAAGCTTGGCAACTGTTTCAGGCTATGACGCTGCGACAGGTATGTATGGAGCGTTCAAGGCAGAGGATTTCTCGGTGCCGGAGTGCCCCACCGAAGAGCAAGCGCGGGAAGCCCTGTGTCAGTTACAAGCCCTTATCGAAGAATTCCCGTTCAAAGAGGATTCTGACCGCGCCGCTGCTCTGTGTGCGATGCTGACGGCGGCTATTCGACCCAGCCTGCCGCTTGCGCCGATGTTTCATGTCAAAGCTCCGCAGATTAGCTCCGGAAAATCATATCTCTGCCGTATTACCGGAGGCTTCGCATCTTCTCAAACCGGAACGCCGACCACCTTCCCGCAGGACGATGAGGAATGCCGAAAGCTGCTGCTGGCAGAACTTATGCGCGGATCAGCCGTAGTCGAGTTTGACAATCTGACAGGTGATCTTATCCCACATAAAAGCCTGTGCGCAGCACTGACCTCCGAATATATGACGGGGCGGATTCTGGGCGTGTCAAAAACAGTTTCGGTCAACACCCGCACTCTTTTTCTTTCCAGCGGTAACAATGTTAGTCCGGTGCGGGACATGGCCCGCCGCTGCATCACCATTAACCTTGATCCGGCCTGTGAAATTCCCGCTGCACGGACATTCAAAAACCCCGACTTGTTACGAACGTTGCATCAACAGCGGGAGAAGTATGTTTCCTGCGCCTTGACGATCATCAGGGCGTGGATCGTCGCGGGCAGGATAAAATCCGAATGCCGGACGGTCGCCAGCTACGGCACATGGTCAGATTTATGCCGCCAGCCTTTGCTCTGGCTAGGACTCCCCGACCCCGCGCAATCCCTGTTTAATTCGATCATGGACGATCCTGACCGTGAATTGCTTGGGCGGCTTCTGAAAGCCTGGCAGGATTCATGCGGCAACGCGCCCGCAAGAATTGCGGCTTTCGTTATGGCCGCTGGCGAAAACGAATTTGATGACGATGACATACTGAAAGAAATCGCGGGCGATAAACATGGCACGATCAACAATACGCGCCTTGGACGCTGGATCAGGCGTAACGAAGGGAAAGTTGTCAACGGCCTCAGATTCGCCCGCGCCAATGCCAGCACAAACACTGTCATGTGGCGGGTTGAGGAGGTCAAATAGGGTTAATAGGGTTTGTCGGGTTTTGGGAGTGCATTTTTGAAAAAACTTCTTACGCAAAACTCCGACATTAAATTTTCTTAAGCCTCTTTTGGGTTGATCCCCGGATAAATCGCAGCCTAAGAAAATCAAAAGCATGTCGGGGAGTCCCCGACATCATGCAAAAAACGGCCTTTTTAATAGAGTCATAATGTTCTACAGTGTTTTCGGGTCAGTCAGGGCACTGATCCGGGGCTTTGTAACCCCGTTACTCCGGTGGCGTGTCCGTCATCACGCTGCTTCTCGCGTCTTACGACCGGGAGGCGGCGGCGTATGTCCAAAGCCTCGGCTTAAAGGCCGTCGCGGTCGTGA
>JBEHYB010000040.1:0-20533 GCA_048498395.1 Pseudomonadota bacterium | reverse complement strand
ACGGATGATGCCGAGCTGGATGAAATTGATCGAGGTCGATTCATGAGGCCGCAGAAGAAGTTATCCATGCGGTTTCGGGTTTGAAAAATCCGCATCAGGAAGAAGACGAAATCGAGGAAGTCAAAGAAGAACTTCTCTCTTCGGACGAACACCACAAACAGATCGAGAATAATATTATTGCGACCGATGTCGTGATGACATCCGAAGTGACCTGTATCTCGCTCGGTGCCGTCCAATCCGCGCCTTTCCTGACAAAGCTTATCTGCGTCAGCGGCTCAAGCGCGATCATCACCGCCGCCGTCTTCCTGGCCGTCAAAGGCTTCGTACGCGCGGATAATTTCGCCGAAGCTTTGAACAAAACCGAAGGCGACGACCTGATCGCCAAAGCCAAGCGCGGTCTTGGCAAAGCGCTCGATGTCGGTGTCGCGCCCGTGATGAAGGCGCTGTCGGTTTTGGGGACCGGTGCAATGTTCGGTATCGGCGGTGAATTGATCATGCGCCCTATCCCGGCTCTTGAACATCTCTCGGAAGTATTGGCCGAACATGTGCCGCAGGGTTTGGCCTCAGGCTCGTTAAGCCTCGCCTTTGCCGCCGCGACGGGTCTTACGATCGGAGCCGGTCTTGTGCTTGCGCACAAAGTCGCGGCTCCCATCATCGATCCACCGCTCGCGAAAGCCGGTGAAATGCTGAAACCTGTTTTCAACACAGCCGGGGATATAATCGGGAATGTGACGAAACCGGTTCTCGCGCTGCTGCCGAAACGGGCCGATAAAAAGATCGATGCGGAAGAGCCTAAACAGCCCTGATTTAGCTCAGCGCAATCCCTTCATCTCGAAATTATAGCCGATAAGCGGCGGGCGCACGCTGACAGGTTCCCACTTGATGGATTTCAAGTTTGCAATTTTCGCAGCGGCGGCTTCAAGCGCTTGCGGATTTTCTCCCGCATGTTCCCACGCGCCGAGAATATTTTCTGCAAAAGGAATTGCGGTTTTGCTCGTTGCAGAGAGAAAAGCATTTTCCTGCGCATCGTTATAGAATCCGCGCAGGCTTTCAATCATCGGCGTATCCATGCCCGCCTCCGTTTTCTCGATGATACGCGGCAGCGCACTCGTTACGTCTTTGAATAGTCTCTCGACTGAATCTGCGATACTCGCATCTGCCTCATTGGCTTTTTTATTAAAGGTATCGGCGAGGGTGAGGACTTCACGCGCCAGTACAATACCGTCCATATCGAATGATTTCACAGCGCCGCGCATCAGGTAAATAGCGCCTGCCGGGTTGACTGTTTTCATACGCTCGATAGCCGCATCCCTGAATTCCTTGAATTCCGGCGGATTATATTCACGACTTATAATTCGCAATGTTTCCTCGTCGGCGAGCGTGCGGATCGTGGTATCGATCTTATTATTGGTCGCGATTTTCGCATGGTCCGCGAAAGCCGCCCTGGCGATAAACGCCATCGGTACGTTATCTCTTTGCTGGCGGTATGGATCGGCGTTTTTCTCATAGACGTTCTGCATCATCAGGCCGAGCGGATATTCGCCGGGCTTTGATATTTTCAGATAGGCTTCGTTCAGCTCGTCGAAGACGACACTGTTCGTATAATAATTCGCGCCCGTTCTGCGCTCCTTGATCTGGTGAAAGAGATAGGAGATCTCATGCGCCTCGCCCGGCGATCCGCTCTCAAGCGCTCTTGCCGTCAGAAGTGTAAAGATAAAGGCCGTGCTCCCGGCTTCCTCGATCGCAAGTTGCTTGAGCGCGCCATCTGCCAGAGGAGTTTTAAGCTCGCTGAGCTGCTTGATGATGCGGTCTTTTGATTCAAGATCGATCGGGGTCTTTTTTACGATCTCGACAAGCTTGCTATATTTTTTCGCTTTAAAGGCATCGTCGATCTTTTGTTGCTTATTTTTAAAAAACACATCATCACCTATCATATATTATGGATAATAGGTTTATACGAAAAGAAAGCTCAAAAAGCCACAAAATTATAAAATTAACGATTTTTGGTGGATTTGAGGGGAAACCAATGGCGCGAGTGAAGGGACTTGAACCCTCGACCTCTTCCGTGACAGGGAAGCGTTCTAACCAACTGAACTACACCCGCATTGGTCGGAAGTGTTTACTCAAAACCGCTATTTAAAGCAAGCACTTTATTAATGCCCGGATTAAAGCGTGAAATTGCATGTTTGCTCAATAATTTCTGGCATTATCCTCATGCGGGAGCCATATTCTTTCCAACTTTAAAAGGAGCTCCCTATGAAATTTGCCAAATCCCTGCGTATCGCCGCCCTTTCCGCCCTGATTTTTGCCGGCGGCTTCATCTCAACAGCACAGGCGCACGAATCCATAACCACCAAGACAACAACCAAATCAGTTGAAAAACAGGACGAAAAAACCGTTCAAACAGAAACAACGGCTGAAGTGAAAACCACGCCAAAAACGCCGTCCGAGAAAACCGCAAAGGCTGAAATCACAACTCCACAGAATGTTGAACCGGCAGCAGGCGTTGAAGCGATCGCACCGGACGCATCCATACGCGCAAACAAATACGACTATAACGCGGAATAATTTCTAGCCCGCAACCGTTACCGGATCTGTAAAGGTCAGATTGAGACTCTCGGCAACTGCCCTGTTCGTCACCTGCCCTTTACAGATATTCAATCCTTCCAGAAATCCCCTGTCGGATTTCAGCGCAGCTTTCCATCCTTTATCGGCAATCCTCAACGCATACGGCAACACCGCGTGATTGAGCGCCGTCGCCGATGTGAGCGGCACCGCGCCCGGCATATTGGCGACGCAGTAATGAACGATACCGTCGACGATATAAGTCGGCTCGGCATGCGTCGTCGCGTGGCTGGTTTCAAAACAGCCTCCCTGATCGATCGCGATATCGACAAGCACAGCGCCCTGTTTCATTATTTTCAGGTGCTCTTTCTTGACGAGTTTCGGCGCGGACGCGCCGGGAATCAGAACTGCACCGATCACGACATCGACCTTCGGCAATAATTCTTCCAAAGTATGCGTATTGGACATCAGGACTTTGATCTTGCCGTAGAAATAATCGTCGAGGAAACGGATGCGATCGGACGAACGGTCAAGGATGGTCACGGACGCGCCCATGCCGGCCGCCACGCGTGCCGCGTTAAAACCCGATACACCGCCACCAAGGACCAGCACTTCGGCAGGCGCAACGCCGGGCGAGCCGCTGATCAGGCGGCCAAGACCGCCCTTGTGTTTCATCAGGTAATCAGCCGCGATCTGCGCGGATAAGCGGCCTGCGACTTCGCTCATCGGGGCCAGAAGCGGCAGCGACCTGCCATCCGCGCCGAACACGGTTTCATAGGCGATACAGACGGCCTTTGATTTGACCAGGGCATCGGCCTGTGCCGGGTCCGCGGCCAGGTGCAGATAAGTGAACAATATCTGGTCTTCGCGCAGCATCGCGCATTCCTGCGCCTGCGGCTCCTTGACCTTGATAATCATATCGGCGGCTTTGAAAATTTCGGCGGGCGTAGCGGCAATCGTGGCGCCGGCAGCCTTGTAATCGTCATCCGAGAACCCGATCCCCGAACCAGCCCCGGTTTCAACCAGAACTTTGTGCCCGTGCGCGATGAATTCCCTGACGGAGGACGGTACGAGCCCGACGCGGTTTTCCTGTTTCTTGATTTCTTTCGGCACACCAATCAGCATTGAAAATCTCCTTACCCTAAGAAGATTATCTCAAAAGAATTTGCGACTTGCCAGTGAATTCAGGAATAGCCCAGCGAAAACAGAGTGTTGCAGTGCGATCTATCTCCGCGCGATTTCTTCCCTGAGCATATCGGCTTTTTTCTCAAGGAAGTCTATATCGGCTTCCTGCCAGTCCCGCGCCCGCGTGTCGATCGCGCAGACCGAACCTATCACCTGCCGGTCGCGGATGAGCGGCACACCGAGATAAGCCCCGGCGTTGATATTATTCAGCCCCATGTGGCAATGAAAGAAAGGATCGTTCTTTACATCGTTGATCAGGATCATGCTGCGTTTTTTGACAACGTACTGGCAGGCGGAATCCTCGATCGGCGTTTCGCGCTGCTCCATCAGTTCCCTGGCCAGCCCGACACAGCTTTTAAAAAATTGCCGGTCGGCATCGATAATCGTCACCAGCGACATCGGCACGTCGAGCGTATGACAGACCGCGTCCGTGACATCGTCGAACATCTTCTCATTGGGGGAGTCGAGCATCTTCGACCGCTTGACGGCCATCAGCCGCTCCCGGTTCCACAACGTACTTTTAAGTTCGGGATCGTAATCCATGCTATAACCTCGCCTAAACAAGATTATAGCAACGCAAGCCCAAATGGTAAGCTTGATTATTTATGTATGCAAACTATGCAACTGCCGGCGCAGGCAATAAAGCCCGGACTTCCGGCGCGTCTATCGTCTCTTTTTCCAGCAATTCTTCCGCAAGCTTCGTGAGATCGTCAATTCTCTCAGTCAGGATCGCGCGGGCTTCTTTCTCTGCGGCAGCGACGATCAGGCCGACCTGCTCATAGATTTTCGAAGCGGTATGTTCGTCGAGATCATGGCCCATTGCAGGTCCGAGATAGCCGTCATTATCGCTGCCGAAGCTGATAGGCCCCAGACCGGAGAAACCGAATTTCGTGACCATTCTCCAGGCTATATCTGTCGCTTTGCGGATATCATTACTTGCGCCTGTGCTGACTTCTTCCGGACCGCCGAGAAGTAGTTCTTCGGCAATACGTCCGCCAAACAATACGACGAGATGCGCTTTCAACTCTTTGAGTTTCTGCCCGTAGCTTTCTTCGTCCGGAGTCATCATCGTCAATCCCAAGGCTTCGCCGTGTGGAACAATCGTCACTTTATAAAGCGGATTTCTTGTTATTTCTTCTTTTGCCAGGACGCAGATCGTATGACCTGCTTCGTGCACGGCTGTTGCCCATTTATTTTCCTTGGTAAGCGCCAGGGGGCGTTTGATACCCATGGTGATCCGGTCAAGCGCGATATCGAAATCATTCGTAGTGATCGTTTCAGCCCCTTCCCTGCGCGAGGCCGACAAAGCCGCTTCATTGGCGAGATTGGCAAGATCCGCGCCGGAGAAGCCGTAAGTTCTCTTTGCCAGGGATTCGAGCGTAACATCCTTATCAAGCGGACGGTTTTTCGTATGAACTTCAAGGATTTTGACCCGCGCCGTCAAGTCAGGTGTCGGCACGACGATCTGTTTGTCAAAACGGCCCGGACGTAAAAGCGCAGGATCAAGGACTTCCGGCTTGTTCGTGGCCGCTATAATGAGGACTTTCTCCAATGGCTCGAAACCGTCCATCTGGCTCAAAAGCTCGACGACGATACTGTCCGAAGCGCGCTCGCCTTCCGAGCGTTTACGTCCGATGGAATCGATCTCATCGATAAAGATAATGCACGGCGCATTATCTCGGGCTTTGGTAAACAAATCCCGCAATTGCTTTTGCGAGCAATGTTTTACCGTTACCCGGGCCGCCGACCAGCAGCAGGCCTTTAGGCGTCTTCACATCGAATTTTTTATTCTGATCCGTATCTTTGAGGAGGCTGACGACTTCCTGAACCTCAGCTTTGATTTCATCGATGCCGGCGATATCGTCAAAGGTCACTTCCGATTTTTCGGCCTTGATATCTTTTTCCCTGAATATTTTTTTCTTCAGAGAGCTGTTCATGAACACTCTGGCCGCGACATACAATGCCAGAAGTGAAAGACTTACTTTATCAAAGATACCTGAATTCGTGATAGTGAGATCCGCTTTGCTATCTTTAAAAATTGAATCTACATCTGCTTTTTTCGGAAGCGTGGATTTATAAGTCGATTGCAGCTTGCCCGCATCATCGAAAACCTTGCCGATTACTTTTTCATTATCCTTTACGTCAACAAATTTGATTTTTTGTTCTTTGGCCAGTCTGACAAATTGCGTATACGGGATTTCGACCTTCTGCTCATGCTTGTTTTTAAAATGGTCCAAAACCTGATCATGATAAACAACGCCGAGAGCAAGCGCGATAGGCCCAAATATAGCAACCAGCCCGCCGCTTTTGGATTTTTTACCGCCTTCAAAATTAATGCTTATCGCCACAATGAAACTCCTGAAATTACAAATTTCAGGATGAATACATTATTTTCCGTAAATTATGCAAGTTTTTAAGAGTAAGCTCTTGAAATGCTTCTATGGCTGCCAGGTTTCCGGGCTGTATATGCGCAGAGTTGGGCCGGTGGCCACGGTTCCGGGCACGTAATGGATGATATCTTCGCGCTTGATTTCGATGCCTTTTTCCTTGGCCGCCGCGATAAATACATCCTGTGCCGCTGTGATAATGTCCGCCGGGGTGTCTTGCGGTATGATAAGACCTACATCACGAAGACCGCCAATTCTCATCGTATCGATGCCGCCGATATCAAAAGCGGTTTCAGCTTCCATTTTTTCACGGATGAATTCGATCTGATCGTCTTCCAGGTAATTTACCGGCGGTGCGCCAATCATAAATGTGACGAAGTTTTCCCAGATTTCACGCAGTTTCATATTTTACTCCTTGTTTATGAAGGACAAGTAGCAAGCCTGCCGTTATTTTGTCAAATTTAACAGGGCTAATATATGAAATAGCGCGCTATTTAAAGGAATGACCCGTAATATGCTCTAATCTATTCAGGCATTTATAGAGTTGCTCGCGATGCCATGGCGGGCCGCCGCCATTGGGCTGACCGGCCCAGTAATTAATCATCTCGGCGCTCATGCTCACTTGGGTCATCGTCACCATGTCGGTATCAATCGAATTACGCCCGTTAATCGCCTGATATTCATCTGTCGCAAAAGAAATGGCATCGTCGGGCATAATGGAAAAATCCATTAAACGATTTGGCACCGTTCCGGTGAAGCTGAAATCAAACAGGCCAGTTATGCCGAAATTTTCATCTACCCTGAAATTGCCACAATGGAAATCACCATGATTGACTCCCGGTTCGATCAAGCCTTCAAAACGGCTTTTGCAAATCGACAGGGCCTGATTAGTTTTATGATCGAGCGAAGGGATCGCCGGAATTACATTACTCCAATCAAATGTCTTTCGGGGAGCGACAGGGCGTTCGCCAAGTGCGGATTGCATCCTTGCATGAAATTCAGCAAGCAGCGCACCCGCTTCCCGGAAATGCTTTTCAATTGCCTTCGGACTCTCGGCCTTGACGAATTCATGCCAGTTCATTTCATTGCCGCTTAACTTTGTCATGCGATAAGCGCCATAGACTATCTCGCTGTCATCAATCATGACTACGTCAACAAGCTCTGGGGTTTTTGCGTGGCCGAATGTACCTCCGCCGATCACGCGCAGAAGATCAACTTCATTTACAAAACCTTCGTCGCCTAGAACAGAATCTTTAAAGAAGAACTTGCTGACGGTACCGTCCAGATGGTCGACCACGATCCCCTGACCGCCCAGGCCAAGCGGTTCGGAACCCGATAACCTGTCGGGCAACTCCCTGGAGAGTTTCTCGAATATGCCTCGCAGCTTTATGGCTGCCTGTTCACGATAATCCGACACTACACACCATTTTTATGAAAATGGTCTCATATAAGGGGGCAGTTTGTCAAAATTGAGGTCATTATGTGGAAATAAATGGTGCGCAGTGACGGGATTGAACCGCCGACCCACTCGGTGTAAACGAGTTGCTCTACCGCTGAGCTAACCGCGCGTGCCTTAAGGCAAGGCCGTATGTTTAAAGACATGTGCCCGGAAAAACAAGGGTAAAAACCGGGTCTTTTCATTAAAAATTAGACAAAAAAAGCCCCCAATGCGTATTAATGGGCCATGAGTACCGCGCAGAAGATCATATTCCTTGATATAGACGGCCCGGTTATCCCCTGGAAAAACCGTATTGCCTATGAAGGCACCGGAATCAAGCCGCCTCACGACGCTATCGCCGTTCATTATATTTCAAAGATTGCCGAACATACGGGGGCGCAATTTGTCATTTCGTCCTCCGCCAGAAAAGTTGAAAAAGAAGCTTTTATTACATTGTTCGAAAGCTTCGGTTTTGATGCTTCGCTGTTGCATGAAGATTGGCGAACAAGCGATAGAAACGACAGGTTGCAAGAAATCCATGAATGGATTGAAAAACATCCTGAAGTCACGCACTGGATAGCGCTTGATGATGAACCGCTTGATACCGACCATCTGGTCATGGCCTGCTCATCAAATGGATTTTTATTATCCAATTACGATGAAGCTCTGCATGGACTTGGACTAAAGTCTCCAAAGATTTCAAACCTGTTCTATTGGAAAGCACGCATAGGCTTTGAAGGCCCTCGGCAAATTCTGGAAGCGCAGGAAACTCAGAATGTTCTCTCGCGCCTTAGAATCCCCGGTCGACAGCCGTAAATTTGACAGCTTTCTTTCACATTATGTATAAATACATATAGGCAAGTGAGGCGTGAATGTTCTTTAACCTGTTCTCTTCCACCAAGCGTGATTTTATCGAGACGATTACTGAGGCTTCTTCGATAGAGGCCATCGCGGAAATCCTCAAAAAGGCCGACAAATATTATACGAAGTTGCAAATCATTCCGCTCGGCCACCAATTCAACAAATCTCAATCCGATATATCCTTGACCGAAAGCAATCTGGGAAAAATTCAGAAAGCGGCCATCAGCCGGTCTGTCGATATCATCTTGCAGCAGCATGATCTTTTAACTTCCAGCACCGCCGTTGCCGACATGAAAGCGACACTTGAAAGCGCCGTCACCGATATCGACCTCGATCTCTTCTCGAAAAGCCAGCTTCTCAGTCTTCTCGCGACATCAGCAATTGAGAGAACACATAACGAGCTAAAGGAATTCATCGCGGCAATTCCGACATGGCCGGCTATTGTTTTCAAATTGACACCCTCCCTCTCAAAATTTTTCAACCCGCATAACGATGAGCAGATTGCGAATGACGGCCTTCTCGATATGCTGCCTTTTGCTAACACCGAAGGCCGCAGGAAAATAATGGAAAATTTTAAAGAGTTAGCCGCAATTCTTGGCGAACATGAAACCAATACCAATAGTTTTGCCATACAGTGTATCCGGGAATCTTTCCCAAATCAGGCTGCGACGATCTTCGGCACCGTCACCAAGGAAAAACCCGGCGCGCCGGGTTCACGCCCAATTCCAACGGTTCAATAAAAAAAGGGGCCAAAGCCCCGTTTCTTGAATTCGTTTAGCTTAATGCCTTAACGCATCACCCTCTTCGGCTCCGTCCTTGGCGACGGGAACGACATCCTTTTCCCTGTCTTCAACCGGATCTGGCTGTCTGACAAGCGCGTGGGTCAGGACCTGTTCGATCGTCGAAACCGGAATGATTTTAATTCCTTTTTTGACGTTCGCCGGGATCTCCTCGATATCCTTCGCGTTATCCTGCGGGATCAGGACGGTCGTGATACCGCTTCTATGCGCCGCGAGGAGTTTTTCCTTCAGGCCGCCGATTTCCGTGACGTTACCGCGCAGGTTGACTTCACCTGTCATCGCGATATCGCGGCGGATTTCGATTCCGGTAATCGCCGAGACGATCGCCGTTACCATCGCCGCACCGGCGGATGGACCATCCTTCGGTGTCGCGCCTTCGGGAACGTGCACGTGAATGCTCATTTCCTTCAGGTCGTCATAATGGATGCCGAAAGATTTCGAGCGTGATTTGATCAGCATTTCCGCGACCGTAATCGACTCTTTCATCACATCGCGCAGGTTACCGGTCGTAGACACCTTGCCGTCTTTACCCGGCATGGTGACCGCCTCGATCGAGAGAATATCTCCGCCAAATTCGGTATAGGCCAGGCCGTTGACGACACCAACGCGATCGACCGTTTCCAGCTCGCCGTATTTAAAGCGGCGAACACCGGCATATTTGTCGAGGTTCTTCGTCGTGATCGCGACCTGTTTCTTGCCTTTGCGCAGGATATCCTTGATCGCTTTACGGCACAGGCTCGCCAGTTCGCGCTCGAGCGACCGGACACCGGCTTCGCGCGTGTAGTGGCGGATCAGGTCGCGGATCGCGTCATCGGTGATTTTGAATTCACCGGCGCGCAGCCCCGTCGCCTTGATCTGCTTGGTCAGCAAGTGGCGTTTGACGATTTCAAGTTTCTCGTCTTCCGTATAGCCGCCGATGCGAATGACTTCCATCCGGTCAAGCAATGGCTGCGGCATGCGCAAAGAGTTTGCCGTACAGATGAACATCACGTCGGAGAGATCGTAATCGAGCTCAAGATAGTGATCTGCGAATTTGCTGTTTTGTTCGGGGTCCAGCACCTCAAGCAAGGCCGATGACGGATCGCCACGGTAATCGCTGCCGAGTTTGTCGATCTCATCGAGCAGGAAAAGCGGGTTCGAAGACTTCGCTTTTTTCATGCTCTGGATGATCTTGCCCGGCAACGCGCCAATATAGGTGCGTCTGTGGCCGCGAATCTCGCTTTCATCACGCACGCCACCCAGAGACAGGCGCACGAAATTGCGGTTCGTGGCTTTCGCAATCGACTGGCCGAGCGAGGTCTTGCCGACACCCGGAGGTCCGACGAGACAGAGAATAGGCCCCTTCACTTTCGTCGCACGCTGTTGCACGGCAAGATATTCGAGGATGCGGTCCTTGACCTTCTCAAGACCGTAATGATCCTGATTGAGGATTTTTTCGGCTTCCTTAATGTCGCGTTTGACCTTGGTGGATTTATTCCACGGTACGGAAAGGATCCAGTCGAGATAGTTGCGCACGACTGTTGCTTCCGCAGACATCGGGGACATCTGTTTCAGTTTTTTCAGTTCGTTCTTGGCTTTTTCGCGGGCCTCTTTGGTCAGGCGTGTCGCTTCGATTTTTTTCTCGATCTCACCGAGCTCGTCAGTACCCTCGCCGTCGCCGAGTTCTTTCTGAATGGCCTTCATCTGCTCGTTCAGATAGTACTCGCGCTGTGTTTTCTCCATCTGGCGCTTGACGCGGCCACGGATGCGTTTTTCAACCTGCAGCACGCCGATCTCGCCGTCCATCAGGGAGAAGATATGCTCCATGCGTTCGGCCGTGTTCGGAATTTCGAGGATTTTCTGTTTCTCCTCGAGCTTGAGCGTCAGATGTGACGCAACCGTGTCGGAGAGTTTCGATGCGTCGTCGATCTGGTTGATCGAGACGATAACTTCCGGCGGGATTTTCTTGTTCAGCTTGACGTATTCTTCGAACTGCGTGGTGAGCGCGCGCGACAATGCGTTCAACTCATCGTTCTGCGGTGTCGTGTCGGAAAGTTCGACCGCTTCGACTTCCATGAAATCGGCATTATCGGTTGCTTTCTCAACGCGGGCGCGGCTGTCGCCCTCGACCAGCACCTTGACCGTGCCGTCGGGAAGTTTCAGCAATTGCAGGATCGTGCCGACAGTTCCCGTTGAATACAGGTCATCCTGTGTCGGGTCGTCGGTCGTCGGGGATTTTTGGGTCAGCAGCAATATCTGCTTGCCGCCTTCCATGACCTTCTCAAGGGCTTTCACCGATTTTTCTCGCCCGACGAAAAGCGGCACGATCATATGCGGGAAAACCACAATATCTCTTAAAGGGAGGACAGCGTATTTTTTAGGTGCGTTTGAACGGAATCCGGTCACTCTATTTCTCCTTATCCTGCCTTGAATAAGCACAGGACATCATGTTTCTTGAACCTAGAATAGTCTCTAGTTCTTAACAAAGTGGTTAACTTTTATTAAAATTCAAGACCCGTACCCGGGGACGTTATTTCTTTTCGTCCGCAGGCTTGATGATGTCATTGCGGGAGGCCACGACATGGTCGACCAGACCAAGGCCTTTCGACTCTTCAGCCGACAGCCATTTATCGCGATCCATCAGGTCTTCCAGTGTCTTGTACTTCTGGCCCGTGTGCTTGACATAGGCTTCCGTCAGGATCTTTTTGAGGCGCAGGATTTCCTGGGCCTGGATCTCGATATCCGATGCCATGCCCTGTGCACCGCCTGACGGCTGGTGGATCATGATACGTGAGTTCGGCAGGCAGTAACGCTTGTTCGCGGCACCGGCCATCAGCAGGAACGAGCCCATTGAACAGGCCTGACCGATACAGACGGTTGAAACATCCGGCTTGATATATTGCATCGTGTCGTACATCGCGAGACCGGAGGACACAACGCCGCCCGGGGAGTTGATGTAGAAGTAAATGTCCTTGCCCGGATTTTCCGACTCAAGGAACAGAAGCTGGGCACAGATTACGGACGATACCGCATCATTTACCGGGCCGACGAGGAAGATGATACGCTCTTTTAAAAGGCGTGAATAAATGTCGAAAGCGCGTTCGCCGCGGTTTGTCTGCTCGATAACAGTCGGAATGAGGTAGTTGTTGTAAACGTCAACTGGATCGCGGTCTTTGATAATCATTTTATGGGCCTTGATAAAGGTAAAGGTGGGTAATTCGATATATGTAACCTAGCCAAACAGGCGCGACAGTTCAAGGGGCAATAACTGGGCCTGAAACGCGGATATTCAGGTCAACAGGGCCGTTAATCCCTTTCAATCGCGCATTATCGGCATATTGCCATAGCATCATCGACGGATAGGTTTCCCGTGACGGTTTGCCGAATACGTTGCGAACCCATAATGGATAGGATTCGAATTCGCTGTCCTTGAGGTAATCCCTGTAAAATTCATTCGTCGTATAAAGCACCGGCTTTTGCATGTAAAAAACCTGCCATTCCTGGATGAAGTCCGCGAGCTCTTTAAGGAATTTCGTACGTTCAGGCCGCGCCGCGCAATTGCCGACATATTCGAGATCGACCGCAGGCGGCAGAGACTCTTTTTCCAGCGGCACCAGATCTCTGAAATTTCGCGCCTGCGTAATCCCGTCACGGCACAGGGTAAAGAAATGATAGGCCCCCGTTTGAAACCCGGCGGCGCGCGCGCCGTTCCAGTTTGAAATGAAATTCTTGTCGCGAAGATCCCCGCCCTCGCTCGCCTTGATATAGACGAATGTCACTTTGTCTTTCGGGATGACTTTCCAGTCAACATTCCCTTGATGATGGGAAACGTCGATGCCTTGCACAGCCGCGCGAGGATAATTGAAGCGCAGGAAGCCGGTCATATAGGCTGTCGCGACAAGAGCGATAACAACGCCGCCCAGAAAAAGAATTTTTATCCGTGTCATTTGGTTCCAATATTTCCATCATCCCGAACGCATGTGAGGGATCTCACCTTCGAATAGATGAGATTTCTCGACTTTGTCTCGAAATGACAAGAAGTGGCAATAAAAAACCCCGCTTTCGCGGGGCTTTTTAATCTTTATTTCTTTTTACCGGCTTTTTTCTTTGCCTTTGGAAGCTCTTCGTCATCCTTGGCCAGTTCTTCGACGGAGACTGTTTTGTCAGTCACTTTGACCTGTGTCAGGATATGGTCGATGACCTTGTCTTCGTATAGAGGCGCACGGAAGGATTCGATCACTTGCGGGTTTTTCGAGTAGAATTCGAGAACCTGCTGCTCCTGGCCCGGATATTTGCGGGCTTCGGCGTGGATCGCGCGGCGAAGTTCTTCGTTCGAAACTTCAACCTTCGCGTTGCGGCCGATTTCAGCCAGAACGAGGCCGAGACGGACACGGCGTTCCGCGATGATTTTCAGTTCTTCTTTTTCGCTGTCGGAGAGTTTTTCACCGGCCTGTGCTTTTTCGCGTTCCATCTGTTGCGAAATCGCATCGAACTCGAGATCGATCATGCCTTGTGGCAGTTCGAAATCATGCACTTCGTCCAGAGCGTCAAGCAAAGCGCGTTTCAGCTTCATGCGTGACTGGGCTTCGTAATCGCCCGCGATCTGGTTGGTGATCAGTTCTTTCAGCTTGTCGAGGCTTTCGATGCGGAGTTTTTTAGCTAACTCGTCATCGATTTTGGTTTCAGACGCTTCGCGGATTTCCTTGATATCGACATGGAACATCGCCGGCTCGCCTGCGAGTTCTTTTTGTCCGTAATCAGCCGGGAATGTCACGTCCACATGAACATGCGCGCCGACTTTCTGGCCGATCAGCTGGTCTTCGAAACCAGGAATCAACTGGCCCGAGCCAAGCTCGACCTGCATGTCATGGCCTGACATGCCCGGAAGGCTCTTGCCGGCTTTTGTCTGGCCGTGGAAATCGACGAGAACGATATCGCCTTTAACGGCGGCGCGGTTCTCTTCGACTTTTTTGAAGTCGCGGTTGCTTTTCGCAACGCGTTCCAGCGATTCATTGACTGTTTTATCTTCTACTTTGGCAACCGGCTTCTCAACGGAGATTTTGCTCAGGTCGGAGAGTTCGAATTTCGGCAGATTCTCGACAGACATGGTGAAGGTCAGGTCTTGCGTACCGTCAAAGTTATTCTTGTCCTTAAGATCAATTTTCGGCTGAAGCGCAGGACGGATATCCTTTTCCTTAAGGGCTTTTATCGAGTTTTCTTGAATTGTTTTATCAAGAACGTCACCCAGAACCATCGTGCCGTATTTTTGCTTGAGGATGGCGAGTGGAATTTTGCCCTTGCGGAAACCGTCGACTTTCGCGCGTTGACCATAAGCGACAAGTTCGCGCTCGACGGTCTTTTGAATTTCGTTTGCAGGAACGGTCACTTCCAGTTCAGTGGTAAGACCTTCTTGTTTTAAAACAGATACTTTCATCGTTTTCTTCACTTCTTTGTTTAAAATCACGAATGGCCTGCCATCCGCAGCCTTGGCGTAGGATGGTGCGGGTAGAGGGACTTGAACCCCCACGGGTCACCCCGCCAGAACCTAAATCTGGTGCGTCTGCCAATTCCGCCATACCCGCTAAGCCGTCGAACGCAAGTGTTTATAGGTTTTAATGGCCAAAGCCAAGGGTAAAATGCAGATCGCATACCCCTGCTCGGCTCCGTATGGGCGATTTAACTAAATGTCGAGATTCTGGATCAATTCGACAACCCGTCCGTCCGGATCGCGGAGAATGACTTTCTTCGATGATTTAAGTGTCTGAACATCCCCGATAATCAAATCAGCTTCATTGAATTGCGTTTTTAAATTTTGCAATGAAACATCGATATCTTTCGTATCTATACGCAAAACGAAGGCCGCTTCAGGTGGCGTGCGTGGCGGGTAAAGTTCGCAGGCGATTTCCGATTTAAAGAAGAAATGGTCCGGGCCGTTTCCATGCTTTTCAGGCACCAGTTCAATGCCAAGGGCCGCGTAAAACGCTGCTACCAGCTCAAGCTTATCGCTACACAAAAGGACGTTAATCATGGCGCATATAACGGCCAAATTGCCCACCATGTCAAATATTTGACATATTCTTGACATTGGGCTAATTTCCTCACCACTAAAGCGGAGAGAATAATGAGTACAGAACCTGCCCGGAAATCGGGCCTGACCCAGACCTTTCAGAAAATTGCGAATGTCGCGATCAGCGTGAGCCCCGGCATTGTTCTTATGGGTATGGGCATAGCTTTAGGCTTGGGACAGCAAACACAAACCGAGAATGCGCAAAGGGATACGCTGATCATGGCAGCGCAAAGCCAGTGCGCGCAGAAAACCCTCGACACCGTCCTTCAGGAATATCCCGAAAGATCCATAAACTATACGGGTGTCACAAATTTCGAAAACACCGGCAGGCTGAGCCTATCGGCAAGCGAGAGCCGGCCGTTCGTATCAAAATACAGGGAAAGAATTTTCTATACGGTCGAGTCTACCAACAGGAAATTCCATTTCGGTCCACGCACAAGATTCACCGTCGCCGTGGAACTCAACCAAAATCCAAACGACTATGTCAGCGAAGACATCGCCTTCGAGCTTGATAGCAAAGGCAAACTTTCATTAACCCCAAAGACGGATGATTATGTAGGCGGCTCAGGGGCCGACACTGAATACAAGACATTGTTCGATGCCCGCGCCAAGGCTATCGAGCAAAACTTTACCAAATGCGTCACGACCGTCTTTGACGATAAATGGAACCATAAATTCCTGACCCCACAACCGTTATTTGGCATGTAAAATGAGTAAAGTCGGTCCGCCATTACCAACCAAACTCGCGTTCCTTCGGGACGTATTCACGCATGGCACCGATAATAACCCTCCCTCTTACGCTGACGACCGCCAGTTATTCATCGATGAAAAACAAAATAATTTCGGCGCGGGAAAAGATGTATTCCCGTCCGTTTTCTTTATGTCGATGGCGGCCCTGTTTTTAGAAGCGAGCGCTTACCTGAACTGGAACGGCCGCGACCTCCAGGCAAAATTCCATCCGGCGGAAAAAGCGGAAGATGTGAATTACCTGCCCCCTTCCCACCCGCTCGCTAAATTCGTGAACCGTGAAATCGACAATCTCACGCCAAAGCCACCAGTTGTCTGGACGAAATTTACGGGTAACGGTGAATATACCGCACAGGATGGCATGAAGATTCCTGTCGATGTAGAAAAATATAACGTGGACCTGTCAAACGATTTTCAGAGCATCACCCTCACCGGCGAAGTCTTTGGATGGTTTGGCGGTGTTATCGGCACTATCGGTGTCGGCTGGTCGGTTTACACGGTCTTAAACATGCGCCGCAGCGAGAAAAAAATGAACGAACTCTACACGAAATATATCGACCCAACTAAAATACAAACCCTGACCCCAAATAGATAGGACAAGAGATGAGCAAGAATCCAAAAGTTACATCATTGAAAGTAGCCCTCGCGGGAGCTTTCCTGATTGCAACGGGCGTTGCGATGGCAGTCGCCGTTACAGCGGAAGATAAAGTGAACCAGTCACAAGTCGTCTGCAAATCGCCGATCGTGAACTGCAAGCCCTGATTAAGGTTCAATTCTCTCGAAATGCGTAAAGCGGCCGAAGCCGAATGCACAGTCGAGTTTTTCCGGTTCCATCAGGGAATTGACGACACGCATCGCCTTGGCGACCGAGAATTGCGGGTTGTCTTTGGTGCAGGCATCAATGACCATTTCCACGTCATCCGTCCATGGCTGCAACGGCAGCTTCGTGTAAATCCTGAATGAATCCGCGCCAGTTTCCGCCGCCAGCTGCTGCCGCGCGTTGCGTATTCCATCGCTCAGTTTCGCGATATCGCTTACCGCACAGGTTACTTTCTGAATGGCAGAAGGCGCAGCCGCCGCAGGACAAAAGATTTTGCGCAGCGTATCGATCTCTACCTGGAAATCCCTGCCGGAATTTTCAAAAGTTTCGTCTGCGACTTCGTGAATACCGACGACATGGCTGTGGGCATGCGGGACGGTCTGGCCGGAATGCACGCCATCATTCACGCCGATAAGGATTTCACGCACTTTCGCCGATCCGGCATTCAGCCTCTGCAACCCGATGGAGGACAGGTCAAAGGTGAGCTGCCAGAATTCTTTTTCCTCTTCCGCCGTCATATCGTCGAGCTTTCCGACAATGCGGTTCGGCACAGCAAGCGCATAGAAATCATTCGAGATACTCGACTTGTCGAGACGGTTATCGAACCCCCAGCTTCCATTGAGAGCGTCATCGGATTCAATCAGGACTTCCTTCGGGAGCGTTGCCATCCGTTACACCATTTCACATGTTCGGATCAGGTGGTTTTTTAAATCGGCGTAATCGGTGATCTCTGCCGCGCATTCAAGCTGCTTGGTGCCGTTTGAGTAGAAAACAAACGCACAACCTGCCGCTTTCGCCGCCTGACGGTCTGCGTCCATATCGCCAACGAACCATGTCTGCGGTAAATCTTCACGCGACAGGCCGAGTTCCTCCGCGACCAGGTAAATCGGGTCCGGGTGAGGCTTGTTGCGCTCTGCACGACCGCCGCCGGCGATCGCGTTGAAATATTTATTCCAGCCGAGACGTTCGACTTCTTCACATAGCGACTCGTGATTCATGTTACTTACGACACCCATCGGGATTTTATTTTGCGAAGCTTCATATAAAAAGCTCTCGATATTGTGCATCAGGTTAACGGGACCTGCGCGCAACTCGGTGACATGCTTGTTGAAAAAATCCGCAGCGGAAGCCACATGGATTTCTTCATAACCAAGATGATCGCGAAAGAACGCGTCAGGCTGCGGCCCCAAGCGCACGATCTCAGCAAATTGCTCATGGGAAATAGTTGGCTGGCCGAAAACTTCCTGTGTCTTGCACATCGCCGCGAAAATATTGGGCATGCTGTTGACGATCGTGCCGTCCCAGTCAAAGAAAATGGCTTTGGGTCTTGGTAAATTCTGCATATCGAGCTCCGTTTGAATGGCTGGAACCTAGCTGATTGATTACATTATGTCAATAAATAAACCTACTGTCATCCTGAGCCTAAGCGAAGGATCTTATTGGCAGGCAGCTGGATTCTTCGCATTCCCTCAGAATGACAGGCAACCTTATACCAGACCCCTCTAATTTGACGTATTCCAGCGAATTTCGCATAGTGCATCGCAAACAGGGAGAAAATTATGAGTGAGTCGACAACAGCAAAAGTAAAAAAACCAAGCCTCAAGGAACAGGCACGTATCGCGCAGGAAGCAACGCAAGTAGCTTTCTACGATGAATATAAGAATTCAAGAAAACAAGTAAGCGACTACTTCTGCATTGCCTTTATGTGCGCAAGCGCGGCAACAAGTGTCGGATTTGCTTTCTTAAAGGACGATCTGGATGCAAAACTCGCCTTTAAACCGGTCGACAATGTCGCACAGATAAAAGCCGATTCAACCAATCTCACTTTGAAAAAATTCCAGGAGCAGGCGATAAAAAGCTTAGCCCCCGCGCCGATTGTCATTGCGCCTAATTATAAAGGCAATGGTGTCTATGAAGCCCGTGACGTGACAGCCGCAGAGAAAAAATCATCCATAACGCCAGAGGCATTCAACGAGCAAGTTTCAAAGGATATCGCAACTGACCTTACTGTGTACACTTGCGTAGAGGCATTATGCGCAATGGGTAGCCTGGCAGCTATTCTGGCAGCTGCTGCCGGCATGCGCAGAGTAAGAGACGACAAGGAATGGATCAAGGAAGCATATGCCAAGGTAATGGCCGACAAGGAAAAAACCGTTGTCGTTGAAACGCCTGCGATTAAGGCTGATGCTGCGCCTGCTCCGGGCTCTCCATACTAAAAATTAGAAGGTTCATGATGGCTTCCGAGGATTTCAATAAAAGTGCGTGGAATATCTCTCCGGAAAACATCGACGACTATTCTTTCGTGCGCACTGAATGGCAGGAAGCGCAAAGAAAAGAGATTGAAGAAAATAACAGCTGCAGCCCGTGCATCTATGTGAACCCTTTATTCGATCAGATCAGTGCTGAGCATAAAGCAAAGCGTGAGAAGATGGACCATACGTATCTGATATGGGCAAATTTCCCCGAGAGAAAAGATTCTGCCGAGGATAATTCTGAATGGCTTGCGGCCTATGACGAATGGAAAGCTTCCGCCTTCCCGGATGAAGTCATTACTCAGATCGTAAAAACCTATTCCAAGGAATTTAACTTTTTGAATGCCTGCCTGATGGAACATAACGGCACGCTGACAATTTATATGCCTGAATCGCAAATGGATGCCCTTGATGAAAAAATCGCCAAGGATTACGCGGATACGATCAAACTCGGGCGGAACCTCAAACTTTCGCTTTCTGTGTAAGGAATTTCTGTCATCCTGAGCGAACGCGAAGGATCTCATTTGAAAGCAGCAAGATTCTTCGGCTTTTACCTCAGAATGACAATCAGAGATAGAATCTAAAACAACTTCCACACCTGCGGGATGATATCCGGCAGGTCCGCTGAAATCATCCCCGCCCCTGCGATCTGCGATGCCCTGCCGTGCATCCACACGCTCGCACAGACGGCTTCGAACAGATTGGTTTTATGCCAGGCGGCAAAGCCTGCGATCATTCCGGCCAGCACGTCGCCCGTCCCGGCGGTCGCGAGCCACGGAGAACCGTTATTATTGACGGTGTATTTTCCGTCCGGGGCTGCGATGACCGTTTCGTGACCTTTAAGAACGATAATTGCCTTGGATTTCTTGGCGGCCTGTATGGCGCGCTCGATCTTCGTCCCCGTCAGGCCCGGAAATACTTTTTCGAACTCGCCGTCATGCGGGGTGAAAATACAATTGTGATGCGTAAAGCCGAGCAGCGAACCCACGCCGTCTTCGAAAACCGTGAGAGCGTCGGCATCGAGAACGCAGATCTTGCCGGACACGACCGATTCAACGACCGCCGCCTTTAGACCTGCCCGATCGTCAAATCCCGCGCCGGGGCCGATCAGGATCGCATTCTTGCGCTCGTCACGGAAATGTTCCTTGAAATCGGCGAGCCCGCGCATCTCCTCGACGATCAGACTCGGGCAATAGCTCCGGTAGACATTGGCGACATCCTGACGGGTGGCGACGGTGACAAGTCCTGCTCCCATCCGTAACGCCGACTTGGCGGCAAGGCAGGCCGCCCCCGTCATCTTGGTGCGGCCATAGACGACGGCATGGCCGTATTTATATTTATGCCCGTCGGCAGGTTTCTGCTTTGTCTGGTTTTTCCAAAGGGAGGGTGTATTGGTCTCTGACGGCATAGGAATACTTTCCTTTACATCTGT
>JBEHYB010000039.1:0-20934 GCA_048498395.1 Pseudomonadota bacterium | reverse complement strand
ATTTTTAAAGCATTCGATACTTCTATCGTTACTTATCGTCTTAGTAATCCGGACGGAGAATTTCGGGTTCCGTTATTCCCCTACGCGCAAGCTCGTCCGCACGCTCGTTTTCGGGGTGCCCGGCATGACCTTTGACCCAATGCAGCTTCACTTCGTGTTTGCGCATCTCATTATCCATGGCAACCCATAGATCGGCATTCTTTACAGGCTTTTTATCGGCGGTGCGCCAGCCTCTCGCCTTCCAGCCGGGAAGCCATTGCTCGAGCCCGTCCTTGACGTATTTGCTGTCGGTATAAAGATCGACCTTACACGGGCGTGTCAACGCCTTGAGAGATTCGATCACCGCCGTCATCTCCATGCGGTTATTGGTGGTCAGCGCCTCTCCGCCGAACAATTCCTTTTCCGCACCGTTAAAACGCATCAGCGCGCCCCAGCCGCCCGGCCCCGGATTACCGCTGCAAGCGCCGTCAGTATAAATCTCGACAGACGTTTCGTTCATATTATTTTTTCACGGCGATGGAATTCAAGAATGTTTCTGTATTCCTGCGGATCTTTCGGCTTCACCAGCGCGTCACTGTCCTGGAACAGCCAGTCATGGCTGCGGGTCATGTAAATCCGCAAGGCGGCGGCGCGCGCCATCGCCTGAAACGCGTCTTTCTCATCGGCGGACAATGCGCGTAAGGACTGATAGCCTTCCAGCATACGGTCGAAACGCTCCTTATTTATGTCCCCCGCCTCAAAACACCAGGCATTGACGGTGATCGCGAGGTCATAGATCAGGAAATCCGTGCAGGCGAAATAGAAATCAATCGCGCCGTCGACCCGGCCATTGAGTGCAAAGACATTATCCGGGAAAAGATCGGCGTGAACGACGGCTTTCGGCAGATCGAGCGACAAGGTTACCCTCGCCTGCGCCAACTCCGCCTCGATCAATTCGGACGGCCCGTTCGCATCGCGGATTTTCTGATAGATTTTTTCCCAGGCCGAGAGCGACATGGAATTGACGCGGTTCTTTTTGAAATCGCGCGCCGCCATGTGCATGCGGGCCAGGAACTCCCCGGCCTCGAAACACATTTGCGGCGTGATATCGGCGGCATTGATGTTATTGCCTTCGAGAAAGCTGATCAGCGACGCAGGTTTCCCAGCAATGCGCCCGATAAATTTCTCATCCTTGCGTTTCATCACCAGCGGACAATGAACCAGGCGCGAATGCAGATGGTTCATATAATCAAAGAAGAATGGCAGGTCGGATTCACTCGTTCTTTTTTCAAAGACCGTCAGGATAAAGCGATCGCGCGTCGTTTCTATTTTATAATTGGTGTTTTCGACACCCTGCAAAATCCCTTCGAAACCCACCAGCGCGCCACAATCATAGGCAGACAGGAAAGCTTCGATCTGTTCCTTGGTGAGCTGTGTATAAACGGCCATTAGACAGGTTCCGGTATGATCTTGATACGGTGGTGTTTGTAAATCGCCCAGCTGAGCGAGAAAAACACCGCCACATTGGCGAAGAGTATAAGATAAAGCCCATGCAGGGCGTTGTAAATCATCCATGGCGAAAAGGTCAGCCATAATCCCCAGCGAACGCGTTGCGGCGACGAGGAAATCTCGAAAAACCGTGCGCAGATCACCGCCAGCAATGGCAACACGTCCGATAATTTATGCGAGGAAAACACAATGGCGGTCATCGCGAGGATAATCGCCCCGCCGATACGAAGGTAACGCGTTTTCTTCATCCATTTATCAGGTGTCAGCGCCTGCACCAGCGACCCGGTGGCGGCAATCGCGGCACCAAGCCCACCTGACACACCGCCCATGATAAAATAATAAGTCGCATAGGTGTAATCGCTGGTCGATTTGACGGCCAGCATGCGGCGGCGTGATTTGAAATGAAACTGGAACAATGAAAGCGTGAAAGCGAAAAGGAACAGAAGCGTTTGCGGAACCAGAAATTGTGTCCAGAAGGCGGCGTTCATGTGATGGTTTCCGGTGCTCTCAATGTGCGGTTCTCTTCCGCGTCGCGCAGAAGTTTCGGGATGTTAAAGACGACGCTTTCTTTTGTGATAGCCACTTCCTCGACCGAGACATCGCGCTTGGCGCGTAACGCGTTGACGACTTCCTCGATCAATACATCCGGCGCGGAAGCCCCTGCCGTCAACCCCAGCAATTCCACGCCTTCGATCTCGGCCCATGGAATATCGCTCGCGCGCTGAACCATAAAGGCTTTCGGACAGCCATACACTTTTGCCACTTCGACGAGGCGGTTTGAATTGGACGAATTCGGCGCGCCGATCACGAACAGCGCCTGTACTTTCGGCGCGATTTCCTTGACGGCGGACTGGCGGTTCGTCGTCGCGTAGCAGATATCTTCCTTGGCCGGACCGACGATAAGCGGGAATTTCTTACGCAGGGCCTCGACAACATCTGCCGTATCGTCGACAGATAGAGTCGTCTGCGTGCAGTAAGCCAGATTGTCGGCATCATCGATCAGGAGTTTTTCGACATCCTCGACCGTCTCGACCAGGGTCACGGCACCGGGCGGCAACTGCCCCATCGTACCCGTGACTTCCGGGTGACCGTTATGGCCGATCAGGATAATATTTTTCCCCATCTTGTAATGGCGCTCGGCCTCGTTATGGACTTTCGTCACCAGCGGGCAGATCGCGTCGATGAAAAACATATTCCGTGCCACGGCTTCCTGCGGCACCGATTTGCCGACACCATGCGCCGAGAAGATCACCGGCTGGCCGTCATCGGGAATTTCTGTCAGCTCCTCGACAAAGACAGCGCCTTTTTCACGCAGCGTATCGACAACATATTTATTATGAACAATCTCGTGGCGGACATAGACAGGCGCACCGTATTTCTCCAGCGCTTTTTCAACAATCTGGATGGCCCTGTCCACCCCGGCGCAGAAACCGCGCGGAGCCGCCAACAGGATTTTTAAAGGGGGGTTATTCATGGGATTTTTGTAACAAATGGAAGATACTATTGCCATCCTTTTCGCTTGATATATTCTCGAAGCTTACAAGGGACCCGGAACGACCATGAAGATGCAAAGATTTGCCAAAATTCTCTCACTCGCCACATTAAGCCTTCTCCTGCTCAGCGGCTGCGAAACCACCAAAAATACTTTCAATAAAATATCCTGGCCGAAATGGGACAATGACAAGAAAACGGCGCTTCCCCTGAATGGCGGCTGTCCGCAGATCGCCGTGATGCCGGATCTTGGTAACCTGACCCAGACGCGCGGCGATGATGTCATTTCGGAAACAGTCATCCAGTCGGTTTCAACGACCTGTGAACTGGCCCCTACCGCCGCCACCGTCCGCCTGAATATCGGCTTTGCCGGCAGGCTCGGCCCCGAGGGTGTCAAAGACGCGGCGGTTGAGGCGAATTACAGCCTGCCTTATCTCGTTGCTGTCATAGACCCGCAGGGCAATATCATATCCAAGGATGTTTTCGGCATTTCCCTGACCTACAAGAAAGGCCAGACCGAACAGACCTACTCCGATCTCCTCGAGCAGATCATCCCGGTCAAGAACCCGACCGATGCCAAATCCTATAAAATCATGGTTGGTTTCCAGCTCGACGATCAGGAACTGGCCTATAACAGGGCGCAGGCGGCAAAGAAATAACCCGCCAAACCCTGTTTTCGGTCACAAAACTTTTTCAATTCCTTGATATATAAGGCTTTTTCTTACTTGAGAAACTTGGCCGCATGTCCTAATATCGCCTTCTTTTTTGCAAAGACATTATTATGGCAGACTCCAGAATTTCGCTCGACAAATTGAGCTTCGAGGCGGCAATGGCCGAACTTGAAACCATCGTCAAGGATCTTGAAACCGGCAAGACCAGTTTGGAAGATTCCATCAACGCGTACGAGCGCGGCGTTACCCTGAAAAATCATTGCGAGAGCAAATTGCGCGAAGCGCAAAGCCGTATCGATAAAATCGTCGTCAAGCCGGACGGCAGCGTCTCAACCACGCCGCTTGATCCGGATAACCAGAACTAGGAGAAGACTGCAACATGGCCCCGTCCCCACGCGAGACCAGCGCTGAGCTGAAAGAAGCTTTGGAAGAGAACGTACAAATGGTTGAAAAAACCATTTCGCGCCTGTTACCGGAAACCGACCTGGCCGAAGCCCAGCTTTACGACGCGATGCGTTACGGCACGCTGGCTGGCGGTAAACGTCTTCGCCCGTTCATGGTCATGCAGAGCTCGAAACTCTTCAATGTCGATCCTGCCCGCGCGCGTCGCGTTGCCGCAGCGATTGAAATGGTTCACTCCTATTCACTGATCCATGACGATTTGCCAAGCATGGATGATTCCGATATGCGCCGTGGCAAACTGGCCGTTCACAAGGCCTATGACGAAGCGACCGCCATACTGGCCGGCGATGGATTACTTACCTATTCATTCGAAATTCTTGGCGAGTCTGAGACACACGAAGATCCGCGCGTTCGCGCAGAACTGATCGTTGCGCTTGCTAAGGCAGCAGGACCGCAAGGCATGGTCGGCGGGCAGATGCTCGACCTGATCGGTGAAAATGAAAGCTTCGACCTTGGTACAATCAGCCGCATGCAGCGCATGAAGACCGGCAAGCTCATGGCATTCGCCTGTGAAGCCGGCGCGATCCTCGGTAAGGCATCGGAACAGCACCGCCGCGCGCTTTTGAACTATGCGCATGATCTCGGCCTTGCCTTCCAGGTCACTGACGATATTCTTGACGTTGAAGCGGACCCTGTCTCGACCGGCAAGCCGGCCAATCAGGACGCACAGGCTGGTAAATCGACCTTCGTGTCCACGATGGGTAAAGAACAGGCGCGCCAGCGTGCGGAAATGCTCGTCGCACAGGCGAAAGCGCATTTGCACAGCTTTAACGGCCGCGCCGTGCTGCTTGAGCAACTCGCAGATTACGTTCTGCAGCGCCGGGCTTAAAAGTTTTAACCACAGCGCGCACAGTGATCACAGCGCGCTTCTGGATTACGGGGTCATGTTGAGCGCATGCGAAACATCTCACCTGAAAAAATGAGATTCCTCGCATGCGCTCGGAATGACAGAAAAATACCGGACACGCTGTGATCACTGTGTCCGCTGTGGTAAAAATAGAATGAAACCTGATTTGAAAACAGTTTCCGAGAAACCGATCTCGAGCAAAACGCCTTTGCTGGACAAAATCTCGATTCCCGAAGATCTGCGCAAATTTCCCGAACGCGACCTGAAACAGATCGCTGAAGAATTACGCACGGCGACCGTCGAAGCGGTTTCAAAAACCGGAGGCCATCTCGGTGCAAGCCTCGGCGTTGTCGAACTCACGGTTGCACTTCACCATGTTTTCAATACACCTGACGACCGCATCATCTGGGATGTCGGGCATCAGGCCTATCCGCATAAAATACTGACTGGCCGTCGTGATCGCATTCACACTTTGCGTCAGGGCGGCGGATTGTCAGGCTTCACCAAGCGCTCGGAAAGTGAATACGATCCGTTCGGCGCAGCGCACAGTTCCACTTCCATTTCTGCGGGACTTGGCATGTCGGTCGCGCGCGATTTGATGGGCGGAAATAACAATGTCATTTCCGTGATCGGCGACGGCTCGATTTCCGCCGGTATGGCCTATGAAGCCATGAACAATGCCGGCGCGCTGAAAAGCCGCCTGATCGTGATTTTGAACGACAATGAAATGTCGATCGCTCCGCCTGTCGGCGCGATGAGCAAATACCTGACCCGCCTCGTCTCGTCCCAGCCTTACATGAACGTCCGTGATGTCGCGAAACAGATTACCAATTTCCTGCCCGGCCCTATCCGCAAAGCGGCGGCACGCGCCGAGGAAACCGCACGCGCGGCATTCGGCGGCGGCACACTGTTTGAGGAAATGGGGTTCTATTATATCGGCCCGCTCGACGGCCATAACCTCGACGCACTTGTTCCTGTCTTGAAAAACGTGCGCGATAGCGAGCATGAAGGTCCGGTGATGATTCACATCATCACGAAAAAAGGTAAAGGTTACGCACCCGCCGAAAATTCCGCTGACAAAATGCACGGTGTCGCGAAATTCGACGTTGTGACCGGCGCACAGAACAAGCCGAAGACCAACCTGCCGACCTATACCAAGATATTTGCGCAAAGCCTGATTGCGGAAGCCCGCGCAGATGACAGAATTGTCGCCATTACCGCCGCCATGCCGGGCGGTACCGGGCTCGACCTGTTCGGCGCGGAATTCCCCGAGCGTACATTCGATGTCGGTATCGCCGAGCAGCACGCCGTCACCTTTGCCGCCGGGATGGCAACTGAAGGTTACAAACCTTTCTGCGCAATCTATTCAACTTTCCTGCAACGCGGTTACGATCAGGTCGTGCATGATGTCGCACTTCAAAACCTGCCTGTGCGTTTCGCCATCGATCGCGCCGGACTTGTCGGCGCGGACGGCCAGACCCATGCGGGATCGTTTGACATCGCCTATCTTGGCTGCCTGCCGAATTTCGTGCTGATGGCGGCTTCTGATGAAGTCGAACTTTCAAACATGGTCGCGACTGCCGCTGCCTATAATGACGGGCCGATCGCCTTCCGTTACCCGCGCGGCGAAGGATTGGGGCTTGACCTTCCTGCCCGTGGCAAGGTTTTGAAAATCGGCAAAGGCCGTATTCTCAAAAAAGGCACCGATATCGCGATCCTGTCTTACGGCACGCGTCTTGATGAATGCATGAAGGCAGCCGAAATCCTCGAAGCCAAAGGTAAATCCGTCACCGTCGCCGATGCGCGCTTTGCCAAACCGCTCGACACGCAATTGATCGACCAGCTCGTCCAGAATCATTCCATGTTGATGACAGTCGAAGAAGGTTCGATGGGCGGGTTTGGCGCGTTCGTTCTTCAATATCTGGCTGAGAGCGATCAGCTTGCCCAATGTAAAATCCGGAACTCTTATCTACCCGATGAATTCCAGGATCACGATTCACCGGACAGGCAATATGAGAAGGCAGAGTTGTCAGCGCAACAACTCGCCCGGAAGATATTGATCGGTTAGAAGATCAGCTTAAATATTTTGCAGCTCCATTTGGCCGCAATTGATTTCGAATACTCTCGAAGCAGGATGAACAACATTGCCTGGATTAATTCCTTTATCGCTCCAACGACCATTGGATTCTTCGCCGAACTTAGCTGTCAGGAAATTTTTCAGCGCGTCCGCATCGCCTTCGAGCGTTAGGATAATATCGTTACCCTTGGTGTCTCGCGTTGTGCCGGATGTCGGCTTGCAGGCCAATTCAACCGGTAATGTGTTTCCTTTTAGGCCGTTATCGCCGGATATGTCTTTGAATGTAAGCATTAATAACATGTGTCACCTCTTTATAAGCGCGGACGGTACCATTTTTATGAAAAAAATGTCAAATTTGTGAAATTTAGTATATAAATCAACCTCATGAGTCTGAAGAAGCCCACGGTTATCATCTTCGATATGGACGGCACCACTGTCCGCCATATCAATCCCCGACTCCTCCATATTCTCGAAAAAGTCGACGATGTGATGTACTGGGCCGGCGGACGTTTCAGGAAACGCGAATTCACCAAAACTCCAAAGAAGAAACGCCCTCATCTTCTCGTTCATCGCGCGCTGCATAAATTCCGCCGCAAGCCGGTCGAACAGATCGTCGAGCCATGTCTCGGCGTTCGCGAGGTTCTGGAATATATCCAGGAACTCGGCATCCCGACGGCCATTGTCAGTAACGGGCTTGGCCGCGGCTACGGCTATGACATTCTGGAAAAATTCAATCTCGCCAGATTCTTCAAAGCCAAAATATTCCGGGAGGATTTTGTCGAAGCGAAACCCCATCCCGAGCCTTTGCTTAACGCACTGAAAGCTATGAATTTAAATATCACGCCAAGGGATGTCATCTGGTGCATCGGCGACCGCCGCAAGGATATTATTGCCGCCATCGCCCTGCAAAAAATTCTCGGCTGTTCCGTCGAACCTCTTTCCTATGGTATAGATGCCGCTATCTCTATCCTGAATAACCACTATGCCACCGACCATATCCTGACCAGTTACAGCGACCTCGAACTAAAACTGAGAGAATTATTCAAGAATGAAGCCCGTCACGAAATTTATACGTCTCGATAAACAGATTGTAGATCGCGGTCTTGTCTCCACCATCCAGCGCGCGCAGGAGTTGATCCTGAACGGGGCCGTTCGCGTCAACGGCGCGGTGATCACCGCCGCCCACTGCCCGATCAATGACGACCATGTAATCGAAATCTCCGGTATCGACTGCCCATGGGTCAGTCCCGACGCGCTAAAATTGTTCGAAGCACTGGAGACACAGAAAATAGATGTCAGGGGCCGCATAGCGGTCGATATCGGCGCGGGCCTGGGCGGATTCTGCGATGTCCTGCTCCAGAAAAGCATTCGCAAAGTATTTGCGATCGAGAAAGAAACCAACCTCCTTCACCCGTCGCTCAGCCTTAATCCGCGCATCAAGAATCTGCACCGGACGGACGCAAAATCGGTTACCACGGCACAGATCGACGAAGATTTCGATCTGATCGTCGCCGATCTGCCGGTCGAGAATTTTATCGAGACGGTTGTGCCCGTCGCCAGACTGGCGCAAGGCAGCTATGATCTGCTGGTTTTCGTATCCGATAAAAAGGCCGGCAAAGAACTTGAAAAGACCCTGCGCCTCGAACTGGGCTGCCTTGTCAAGAAAGTGTCCGACAGCTTCCAGAAATCACTGGGCGAAAAAGGCAGCTATCTTATGTGGTTGCAGAAGAAGTAAAGATCCCCGCTTTCGCGGGGAAAGCAGCGTGTTCTATAATGACGGCATCGGCGCGTAGACCAGACGGTTATTATCCAGTAACGGCAGGAACGCGCTCACCTGGCCCGGCAGGCCGCCGGCGATCGACGCACCGAACGGCGATTTCTTCTGAAGCATGTCATAAAGTTCCTGCAATGGATTTTCCGGCGCGGGAAGTTCGACGATCGTCAGCTTGTGACGGCTCTCCAGATTTTTTGATTTCGCGATATCATCCATCGCCATATCAAAGCCGCCGAGCCTGTCAACAAGCCCGTTCTGCAATGCCTGACGGCCAGACCAGACGCGGCCTTTGGCGATCGCTTCCACCTGTTCGGGCTTCATCTTGCGGCCCTTGCTGACGATTGAAATAAAGTGATTATAGACGCTGTCGAGCGAGGCTTCGAAACGCTCCTGCTCCGACGCATTGAAGCCATGATTCATCGCCCACATGCCGGCATTCTTGCCATAGGTCACACCGTCCCAGTTCACATCATATTTCGCAAACAATCCGCTCAGATCGAATTTGCCACCAAGCACGCCGATCGAGCCGGTCAGTGTCGCGCCGTCCGCATAAATTTTATCGGCATTGGCCGCGATCCAGTAGCCGCCCGATGCAGCGGTCGCACCCATCGAAACAATGACGGGTTTATGTTTCTTCTCTTTCGCCCAGACGATGGCACGGCGAATACTTTCGGATGCCGACGGCGAACCGCCGGGGCTATTGATGCGCACGACGATCGTATCGATCGATTTATCGGTCGCCGCATCGCGAATGGCCTGTGCCAGCTCGCTGGCATCTGCGGCCTTTTCATTTACAGCGAGCGGTGACGGACCGCCGCCATCCATGATCATCCCCTGCACATAGACGACCGCAACACGGCCGCGCGACGCATTCGGCAACTTCTCATCCCGCACATATTCTTCAATATCGGTGAAACCTGTCTTCTTGGCATCTTCCGAGCCGTCCAGCTCAAGACGCAATTCGGAGAGCAATACATCGCCGTAATCAAGACGGTCGATCAACCCGGCTTTCAGCGCCTCGTCATCGGTGAACAATCCCTGATTGATCAATGCGCCGATATTCTGCGAGACTTTTTTGCGGCTTGAGGCGATGCCGGTTGAAATCTGGTTGCCAAGATCGCCGATCAGGACCGTCATCATCTCGCGGCTGGCCGGCGACATTTCATTCGCCGTCAGGTTTTCCATCGCGTTCTTATACTCTTTACGCTGGAAGAACTGCGCCTTCACGCCGTATTTCTCAAGGATATTCTTGAAATACGGCATCTGCGCGTCAAGTCCCGCGATCGAGACAACGCCTACGGGCTGCATCCAAATTTCATTGAACGCGGATGCCAGATAGTACATGCCAAGGCCCGACCCGCCTTCACCATAGGACGGCGCATAAACTTTCGTGAATTTGCCGGAAGCTTTGAATTTCAAAACGGCGGCACGAAGCTCCTGCAGCTGTGCGATTTCAAACTGCGCGCTGCGCAAAGACAGGACAAACCCTTTTACCCTGTCATCATGCGCAGCACGATCGAGCGCATTCGTGATATCGGACACTGTCACCGGCTCCGGGGCGAGACCGAATTGCGAAAAATAATCCTGCGCGCCGCGCTTTTCGGGCAGTTTGTCGTCAAGTTTGAGAAATAGAACCATTTTATTCGGCAGAGACGGCGCAGGCTCCTTCATACCGCTTGAAGCCGACCATACGGTCACGATCACAGAAAACAGCACAACCGCACCGATCACCATACAGGTTCGCTTTATCGCCTGCCCAAGAATACGTAAAGGATGGAACCGTCTCGGCTGGGCAGATGCCTTCACCGGCTTCGTGTAAAAAAGTGATTTTCTGCGCAGCCAGTTCGACATGTTCGGGTTCCTAAAGATTTATAAGCATTGAGCCTTGTGACGCAGCCAGTGATCGGCCAGTACGCAGGCCATCATCGCCTCGACAACCGGCGCGCCGCGAATGCCGACGCACGGGTCATGACGGCCCTTGGTGATGATATCCGTTTCAGTGCCGTGCTTATCGATCGTCGGCACCGGCGTTAAAATAGAGCTGGTCGGCTTGAAGGCAACACGGGCGATAATATCCTGCCCCGTCGAAATGCCGCCCAAGATTCCACCTGCGTTATTCGAGAGGAATTCAGGACCGTTACCGGCATTGCGGATCGGATCGGCGTTTTTCTCACCGCCCCATTCGACCGCTTCAAAACCTGCGCCGATTTCAACCGCCTTGGTCGCGTTGATCGACATCAGCGCCTTGGCGATATCGGCATCGAGCTTGTCATACACCGGCGCACCAAGCCCGGCCGGAATTCCAGACACATGGCATTCAATCACCGCGCCAGCACTTGAACCTGCTTTACGCACACCATCGAGATAATCTTCCCAGGCGGCAGCCGCAGCTTTGTCCGGACAGAAGAACGGATTGTTTTCAATCTCCGCCCAGTCCCAGTTATCGCGGTTTATTTTATGCGGACCGATTTGAACCACCGCCGCGCGGATCAGGACTTCATCACCGAGCTGCGCATTTAAAATCTTGCGGGCGATGGCTCCGGCGGCAACGCGGCTTGCTGTTTCACGTGCGGAAGAACGTCCGCCACCGCGATAATCGCGGATGCCGTATTTTTCCTGATAGGTGAAATCGGCGTGGCCGGGACGGAATTTATCCTTGATGTCGGCATAGTCCTTGGATTTCGTATCCGTGTTTTCGATCATCAGGCTGATCGGCGTGCCGGTCGTCTGGCCTTCGAATACGCCGGAGAGAATTTTTACCTCGTCCGCTTCTCGGCGCTGCGTGGTGAATTTCGACTGACCCGGCTTGCGGCGATCGAGAAAAATCTGGATATCGTCTTCTTTCAAAGACAGGCGTGGCGGAACGCCGTCAACGACGACACCGATCGCCGGGCCGTGGCTTTCGCCCCATGTCTGATATTGGAAAAGAGTGCCGAAACGATTGCCGCTCATATCTTGAAATACTTCGTGTCTTTTGTTCTGAGGTAAGGATAAAGATGCTGCCGCCAAAAACCAATCAAATTCGAAATTATCCCCATACTGGTACTGACGACCGCTCCCTGAGACCCATTTAATAGCGCAAAAGCCAGCCAGCAGCCATGCATAAATACGCCAAGCCCCCTGATGACGATCACCCGGGACTGTACATCCACCAGCGCGCCGATGCCGATACCCAGTATCGGCAGGATATCGATCCAGCTTTTAAAAGTGAATAACGAAATGACAAGGCTCAGAACCACGGTCGCGCCGGCGACATATAACCTGTAAGGCCATATTTTTTCATTGAGCAGCAAAAGGCTTCGCGTGGAACCGAGCAGGAATAAAATCGCCCCGGACCATGCGGATAAAAAAGCATAATGAACAAAAAACAGAAAAGATGAAGCGACATTCACCTTGCGGATCTGGCGCGTTGTTTTCATCTGAAACCGCAGGAACGCCACCGCCATGGCAATCCATCCTACAATCTGGCCGATCAGAACTGCGGGGCTGTCATAAACGAAGAAACGTTCAAACATCACTTCCCGACATGCACTGCGGTTTTCTGTGTGCTTAAACTTCCCTGATCGATAATGGCGACCGTCAGGCGCGAAACCGCAACACGTTTTCCTGTTGCTTCTTCGAACATTTCCGTCTGCCACACTTGCGTGCGCTGCCCGACGTGAAACGCGCGGCACTCGCCGATGACAAAACCGCCGGTGACAGCGCGAATATGATTGCAGTTGATTTCCAAGCCGACGGCGCGGAATTTATCGGGATCGATCGTCATCCATGACGCGACGCTGCCCAGCGTTTCCGAGAGAACGCAGGAAGCCCCGCCATGCAGAATACCGAAAGGCTGCGTTGTGCGCTGATCGACAGGAATGCGGCCTTTGAGGTAATCGGGGCCAAGTTCCGTGAACTCAAGCCCGATATGCGTCCCCATATTGGCATTGCGCATCCCTTCGAGATAATCGAGCTTGTAATCCTTAAACCAGATCATTTTGTGCCATTTTTTGAACCACTGAATTCACGGAATACACTGAATCGCTTCTGTGAATTCTGTGTATTCCGTGGTTCAAATTCTTTCATGAATTTTATGCCGCTTTATCATCTTTGGATGGCGCGATTGAATTTAAAAGCGCGGCGGTTTCTGCGGCAGAGTCGATTGAGACCATACCGACCGTGTGGTAGCCCGCATCGACATGCAGGACTTCACCCGTTACGCCTGCGCCGAGATCGGAGAGCAGGTACAGACCTGAATTGCCGACATCTTCAATTGTGACGTTACGTTTCAGCGGTGAGTTCAGCTCGTTCCATTTCAGGATGTAGCGGAAATCGCCGATGCCTGAAGCCGCAAGCGTTTTGATAGGTCCTGCAGAGATCGCGTTGACGCGGATATTGTCCTTGCCGCAATCGGCCGCGAGGTAGCGAACGGACGCTTCGAGCGCGGCTTTCGCAACACCCATGACGTTGTAATGCGGCATCACGCGTTCCGCGCCGTAGTATGAAAGCGTGAGCAGCGAACCGCCATCTTTCATCAATGGCACCGCTTTTTGCGCGACAGCCGTGAAAGAGAATACCGAGACATCCATGGTCTTCAAAAAGTTCGCGCGGCTTGTATTCAGGTACAGCCCGTCAAGTTCGTTTTTGTCCGAGAACGCGATCGCGTGTACGACGAAATCGATCTTGCCCCATTGTTTTTCAATTTCGGCAAATGTATTCGCGATACTGTTTTCATCCGTCACGTCGCATGGCAGGACGATCTTTGAGCCTACGCTTTCAGCCAGAGGGCGAACGCGTTTTTCCAGGGCTTCGCCCTGATAGGTAAAGGCCAGTTCCGCACCGTGCAGGTGAGCTGTCTGGGCGATGCCCCAGGCGATAGAGCGATCGTTTGCCACACCCATGATAAGGCCGCGTTTTCCGGCCATGATTTTTGAAGGATTCATTGCAGTATTCTCAAAGGTTAATATTTATTAGGGGTTTGCCGTAAGTCACGCATCCTACACGATTAAGTTTAAAGGTCCAGTTCACATTTTAAGTCATAAATTACATATTTATTAACGTCGAGATTGATATGATCGGGAAGGAAACTACCCTTTATTATCATGAGCAAAGAACCCTTCCATAAAGAGCTTTTACGGGCCTCCCAGGGCATTACCCGGGATATCGAGACCAAATGGCCGGATTTTCGCCTGAATTTCATCTTTTTCAGGCGCGGCCAGCGCCAGGACGAATGCGAACGGACCCTCTCCGGCCTCGCAGGGCATCCTTGCGAATCCTCGGCCCGCGACCTGTTGCGGGCCAAGAATATGGGGCCTGAAGGCTCGGCCTTTCTCGGCATTGCAACCGGTGTTGAAAAAGGATTTCTCGGTTTTGGAAAGAAGATCAAATTCACCGGCTTCGCCGCCATCAATGTCGATTTATATAAAACCGAAGAAGACGCGCTTTTTGAAATGAATCATTTGACGGCCCAGGCCCTCGACACATTCATGCTCATCAATAAAAAGAGTCTCAATTTTGACGATCCGGATATCATCCTTCAACCAAAGCGCAACCAGCTCTCGCTGGCACGCAACAATCTGCGTTCGGATATTTTCAGCGCGCTTGTCATGTATTCGAACGGCTGGGAATCCGCCGTGCAGAATCTCGCGAAATCGCGCGGACGCAGGGCGCTCGTCACCCAGACTTTCTATCGTCCGGAAGACTATCCTTTCGTTATCGCGACCGATGTCATGAATTACTCGATCAAAAACCTGCTGAACAACAAGAACAACACGATCGTTTCCCTGTTCGAGCTGTCGGGTAAAATCTCGACGAGCTTTGACAAGCACAATCTGAAATCATGGATCAATTTCGCAGGTCCCGCGCAGACGATGGCGTGGAGCGGATTCACCGAAGACCAGATTCTCGGCACGGCCATTAATACAAGCCCCGACCCCTTCATCAAGGCGACGGGAAATCTGCTATGCGAAATCACCAGCATAACGCCGGATATGGGACTGTCCGTTACCAACGGCGCGAACCCTTTCGTCGACGACCAGATCAACCAGATCAATCATGCGCGCCTCACCGAAGAAACCTTTGAAATGGCGATCATTCACGCGATCGAAGCCGAGAGCCACCTGCCCTTTATCCGTATCGCCAATAACCAGAACGAAGCCTTGCTCAAGGGGCGCGTCCTGGGATGGTGCGCGGACGCGCTTCAGTCGGCCGCCAAAACATTCGACCAGACGATGAAAAAAGGCATGCCGCCCGCGCCGGCATCGCGCATTGAATTCCAGCGTCTTGTCTCAAAATCCGAATGGCAAAGCCTGAACAACCTGACGGCACATGTCATTGCGCAAAGACGCAACGGTCACGCCATGACTTTCACCGATATCGGCACATGGTGCACAAGCCGCTTTGATTTGCGACCCGTTATGGATTCAATCAATATGACGATGAACGATCCGGATTATGCGCAAAAACTTGTCCATGCGAACGAAGTGCCGACACCGGGGCCGCGCGCCGCCGTTGCGCCAAGCGCCGCACCGAAAGCCGCGCCAGCCGCCAATTATGCGCCTGCCGCCGCAGTTGGCATGGGCGGCGGCATGATGGGTGGCTCTATGAGTGGCGGGCGCGTCTCTGCTCCGCCGCCAGTCCAGCGATTGAAAACGCAGGAAGATCAGGACAACTAAAAAAGCCGGCTGATTGAGCCGGCTTTTTCAAAATCATTTCAGATCAGATTAGTTGACCTGCCATGTACCATCAGAGTTCTGGCAGGCTGTGCCTTTGCCAGTTTCCTGGCGGCCATCGACATAGATGGTCTGTGTGTATTCGCGGCAGTAGCGACCGTTTGTGCTGCGGCCATCACGAACCGGCGTGATCGTACCGGAGTGACCGCTTTGCGGGTTGTTCCAGTTGACGGTTTCACCGATCGGCGCTGTATAAGCATGGTTCTGGGCTTGTTGAGCGTACATCAAGTCAGCCTTGTCGAGAGATTTACCGATCGAGCTACCAACGAGAGTTCCGAGAAGCGCGCCGACACCGACACCAACCAGTTGGCCTGTACCTTTACCGAACTGGGCACCGGCCAGACCGCCGAGAACGGCACCTGTACCGCCACCGATCATCTGCTTATTTCCCATATCGTTAAAATCAGAACAACCTGCGAGTAAAAGAGCCGCAGCCGCCATGGTGGCTATAATATTTTTCATTGGTATCCCTCATCCTTTCGAGCGAAATTAGTCTTTAAATAATTGTGATTTGATTACCGGAGGTAGTATAGAAAAAAACTCCGATAAAACAACCTTACAGTTCACACATAATATAACGGCAGATGACAAAGCAACCCCCCACAAAATTTCCGCTTTTACCTATGGAACTTTTCCAGAGCTGGCAGAACGATGCCCGGGCGAGCGAGGCGGAAGATCCGGATGCCGCCTGTGTTGCCACGGTCGGCGAAGACGGCATGCCGAACGCGCGCATGGTTCTCGTCCGTTTCACGGACGAGCGCGGTTTTACCTTTTTCACGAATTATGAAAGCCAGAAAGGCCGTGAGCTGATCGCCAATCCGAAAGCCGCAATTTGTTTCCATTGGAAATCGTTGCGCCGCCAGGTGCGTATTCAGGGGCAGATACAAAAAACATCGGAACAGGAGTCCGATGCTTATTTCAACTCACGCGCGCGCGGCAGCCGTATCGCCGCATGGGCTTCAAAACAATCATCACCCCTTCCCGACCGCGAGACATTAATGGAACGCGTCGCGCAATATGAAGAAGAATTCAGGGAACTCGAAAATCCGCCACGCCCGGACCATTGGGGAGGTTTCCGCCTCGTCCCGGAACGTATTGAATTCTGGCAGCAGACCAGTTTCCGCCTGCATGAGAGGATGATATATACAAGGCAGGATTCAGGCTGGACCACCGAACTGCTTTACCCTTGAAAATTCAAACCCGTAGAAATAATTTACTGCCATGACTGAAAATATGAATTTTGGCGCAGATGTCGCCCGCCTTTTGGAAATCGTTACCCACGCGCTTTATTCGAATAAAGACGTATTCCTGCGTGAACTTGTTTCGAACGCCGCCGATGCCTGCGACCGCCTGCGCTACGAAGGGCTTGAAACGCCTGCCCTGCTGCAAAACCACGGTGCCTTTCATGTGCTTATTGAGAAAGATACTCAGGCGCGCACCCTGACTATCACAGATACCGGCATCGGCATGTCGAAAGCCGAGATGATCGATCACCTGGGCACGATTGCCAAATCCGGCACAAAGGCGTTGATGGAACAGATCAAGGCCGCCGGCAAAGCCGACATGAATATGATCGGCCAGTTCGGGGTCGGCTTCTATTCAAGTTTTATGGTGGCAGACAAGGTCGAGGTTATCAGCCGCAGCGCCGGCCAGGAAGAAGTAAACCACGGGCAGTCGGACGGCAGAACCGGGTTTGAAATCCGTGAAGCGACAGATACTGAGAAAACAAAAGTAAAAACATCCGGCACGGCGATCGTCCTGCATATGCGCGACGATGCCAGCGAGTTCCTGCTCGATGACAAGATCACAAGCGTCATCACCACCTATTCGAACCATGTCGCGATCCCCGTACATCTCAATTCCCTTGATAAACCGGCCATCAATTCGGCTTCCGCTCTCTGGATGAAATCGAAAAGCGAGATCACGCCCGAACAGTACCAGGAATTTTACAACGGCATCTCCGGCATGATGGGCATGGATCACCCCGCCCTGACCTCGCACTGGCGCGCCGAAGGGAAGATCGAATATAACGCGCTGATCTACGTTCCCTCGATGCGCCCGTTCGATCTCTATGACCCGACACGCAAGAATTCCATCCGCCTTTACGTCCGCCGCATTTTTATCACCGATAATTGCGAAGGCCTTGTCTATCCGTGGCTCAGATTCCTGCGTGGTGTCATCGACAGCGAAGACCTGCCGCTCAATATCAGCCGCGAGATGCTCCAGCATAATGCCATCGTCACCAAAATCCGTTCAGGTGTCACCAAACGCATACTGGGCGATATCAACAAACTCTCGAAAGACGATTTGCCCGCTTTCGAGACGATCTGGCACCAGTTCGGGCCTGTCATCAAGGAAGGCCTGTATGACGCGGCGGAACACCGCGAAGACATCCTGAAAATCGCGCGTTTCCATTCAACGCATGACGAATCCCTCGTCAGCCTTGAGGATTACGTGTCGCGCACGAAAGACGGTCAGAACGAGATTTACTATATCAGCGGCGAAAACCTCGAGAACCTGCGTCATTCGGCGCAAATCGAGGGTTTCAAGGCACGCGGTCTCGAAGTGCTCCTGCTCAAGGATACGATCGACGATTTCTGGATCCCCGTCGTTGCCGAATATATGGGCAAGAAATTCACGTCCGTCACCAAGGGCGATATAGACCTGAAGAAATTCGAGAATCCCGAAGACGCGAAGAAGACAGAAGAACAGGCCGAGGCGAGCGGCAAGCTTCTCGCCTACCTGTCAATGCAGCTGAAAGACAATGTCAGCGCCGTGCGCATCTCGACGCGCCTCACAGACTCACCCGTCTGCCTGATCGCCGGCGATGCGAACATGGATCTGAATATGGGTCGCGTGATGAAGCTGCACCAGAATTACGATGCGCCGGATAAACCGGTTCTTGAAATCAATCCGTCCCATCCATTGATCGCGCAACTCAGCAAGATGGCGGAGCGCGGGGATTCAAACCCGGCGTTGGAAGACGCAGCCAGCCTGCTCTTCGATCAGGCGCGCATCATTCAGGGCGAACCGGTGAACGATCCGGTGTCTTTCGCCCGTAAAATGGCGGATTTTATGAGAAAAGGTCTAGCGGCCTAGGCCTAACGTCCCTGCTTTCCCCGCGAAAGCGGGGATCTTTGGCACCCAATGCGAGACCCCCGCCTTCGCGGGGGGAAACATTTAGGTGATAAATCTAAATATTATAGCGCTTGATCATCTCGGCGATGTCGGTGTCAGAGAATTCATGCGCACGCGCCAGTTCCTCGACGATCACTTCGCGCACGAGCGAGGCAAGATCGTCGCCGGTTTCGCACCACAGATCGAGGATCGGGCGGCGATAGAGCAAAAGAACGTCATCGTCATTCGCGACTTTTTTCTGAACGCCGGGAGAAATCTGTTTGCCGGAACGATATAGCGCCAGCAATTCATACGGCGTTTCCAGTTCCATTTCATTTTCAAGCGTTACGTCCGGAAAATCTTCGATCTGCAAAGTAATTTCTTCGCACAACTCAACGAGTTCGTCAGGCAGAGATGTCAAAACCTGGTTGGCAATGCCGGTCACATCATCCAGGCTCGGCGGCGCTGAATAATTCATGATGATATCCTGCCTTGATATGGCTTTCGCAGTCATGCGAGGACTTGCCCTGAACAATTTAAATATTAAGATTACGACTCACATACTAGAGCAAACGGGGATTTATTACCAATGACAGATCGCATTCATGCTCAGGAAATTGAAACAGGTCTTAAGGATCTGAAAGACTGGCTTTATATCCGGACGGATGCCGGCCGCGACCAGATCCAAAAATCTTTTAAATTCAAAAACTTCCGCGAAGCATGGGGCTTCATGAGCCGCGTGGCATTGCTCGCCGAAAAATTCGACCATCATCCGGAATGGTTTAACGTTTATAATAAAGTGGATATCGTTTTAACGACTCATGATGCCGGCGGGATCAGCGCGAAGGATTTCAATATGGCCGCAGAAATCGACAAACTATTCTAAGGCAACCAGCTCTCGGGCGATTTTACTCCAAGCCCGCTATGCGCCAGCCGTTTCGGCTCGCGCGTCGCCATACCGGCGGCAGCTTTCACAAGATTGTCGATCCGTCGTTCGTCTTCAGGCGACATTTTCCTGATCTGCTCCACCGTCAGGCGACGATAAATTTCATCTTTATACCTGTCCTTGATTTCTTTCTTCTGGCTTTCGATCTGCTCGGGAGACTGGCGCTGCTCCTCCATGCTGTTCTTGCCTCTGAGTTCCAGGTAGGTCGGGCCGCAATCAATCCTGCCGCCATAGCGAATATCGATATACGGCGTTGACCTGTTATCAAGATAATTGAACAAACCGTCTTTATTCTTACGCAACAACCGCTTCAACTGCGTTTCGGGGTCCGCGTTCTCTCCGCCGACCAGATGAACCAGCAAAGGCAAAGCCGCGAGCGTCATATTCACATGCTGCCGCGCATCCATGTTACGAATGATCGAGCGCGCTTCATCGACAGCAACATAGGTCAGGTCGTTTTCGGTCCATTCATGTTTGTCGCACGTCACGATCACGTCATAATTGTTGTTGATCGCCCACAGCCAGATATCCGGGTCCTTGACACCCAGCAATCCCACATCCGACACATGTGACACTTTTTTGAAATGGCGCTTCAGGTAACCTTTAACTTGCGGCGTGATATTTTCGTCGATCAGGATTTTGAAATCCTGAAACGGTTTTTCATTTTTGGTATTTGGAAAACGGCCCTCATTGCGGCCAATTAAAATACCGCGGGCGATCGTGATGGTTTCTGGAAGGATATGCGGGTTGGCTTTACGGATTTTCTTGGAAGACCAGCCCTGCGACAGAAGGCCGAAAATCTTATGAAGGGAATGGCTCTCGCCTTCCTCATATTTCGCAGGCTGAATTACAAGGTCCTCGCCAATAATGGCTTGGCTGTCAAACATACTCAGGCTCCCAGTGAAAAGATCTAGCGTCTTTTGACGGTAGTCTACATCAGGACAGCGTGAATCGCTCTAATTATTTACTGGATTTGCACAGACTGGGCTTCGGGAAGCTGCGACAGTTTTTCCTCGATCTCATCGCTATATGGCAAGGCCGGCAGCGCTCCCATCTTGAAACAGGTCAGCGTTGCGGCAATCGTCGCACGGCGCATGGCTTCGGATAATGATTTCCCGGCATGCAGCGCGGCGGCAAAAGTCCCGCAATAGGCATCGCCCGCCCCATTCACATCGATAACATCCGCCTGGTCGACCGGCAATGTCGGCACACCCCAGGCCTGGCCTTCCTTGGTCACGGCGATCGCGCCGCTTTTACCCAGCGTGATAAGGCAGGTCAGTTGGCCTTCGACCGCGAGTGAATAGGCGAGCTTGGCAGCGTTATTATCACTGCTGATGCCAAGCTTTTC
>JBEHYB010000038.1:0-21858 GCA_048498395.1 Pseudomonadota bacterium | reverse complement strand
GGTGTTATGAAGTTTAGCGAAATCGCGGCACGGCACGGTCTTGCGAAACCTGCGACCATTCAGAACGAATACAGCCTGACCTACCGCCTGTTCGAACCAGACCTCGCCGAAGTGGCCTTGCATGAGAATGTCGGGCTACTTGCCTATTCACCCCTGACTGCGGGCGCGATCAGCGGAAAATATCTGGACGCGCAAATCCCGAAAGGCTCGCGTCGCGATTATGACAGCCGTCACCCGCATCGTTCGGGCCCAGTACTTGACGCTGCTGTTAGGGCTTATATTGAAGTGGCGAAAAAGCACGGGCTTGATATCTGCCAGATGGCGATTGCTTTCACGCTGACCCGCCCGTTTATGACTTCAGTCATTATCGGGGCGACAAAGATGGATCAGCTGAAAATAAATATCGCGTCAATCGACGTGAAGCTGACACCGGAAATCCTGGCGGATATCGAGACTGTCAGAAGACAATACCCTGTCCCTTATTAAGCGGCCTTGACCCAGGCAAGAGCTTCCTGGAATTCGCCTTCCTTGAATTTACGGACTTCGCCGCCGCCCATCGCGCCGATGGTTTCCCATTTTAGCGCCGCTTTCGCCGGCGCGTTTACAAGTGCGACTTTTTTTACTTTATGTCCATGCTTGGTGAATTTTTCGAGGTCTTTCTCGGCGGCTTTTTCTTCCCAGCCAGGGAAGTTATCGGGATCTACATAAGAGCAGAGCAGTCGCAGTTCGCCATAGTCGCGGCAGATGCGCTCCAGTTCCGGCACATAATTTTTATCGTAACCTGCAAGCGTGACCTTGCCCGCGACTTCGACGCATAACACATTGCCTTCGCTCTCTGGCAGTACTCTGTTTTTACTTACTTCGGTCATGTTCTATCCTTTGATCCATTTAAGGGCTTCCTGAAAATCAGTCTTTTCGAATTCTCTGACATTGCCTCCCAGCAACGGTGTCAGCAGGTCCCAGCGCTGTGTCACTTTCGATGGCGCGTTCACAAGCGCGACTTTTTTTAATTCCCGTCCGTGTTCGGTATAATGTGCGAGATCCTGCTTGGCAGTTTTTTCTTCCCAGCCGGGAAACTGGTCGGGCGTGGGATAGTAAAAAAGAATACGGATTTCGCCATATTTTTCGACGGCTTTCTTCCAGGCCGGCAGATACATGTCGTTATATAATTTTGAACTCACACCGCTATTGACCTCGATGCACAGAACGGGGCCTTCGCTTTCCTCCATGAGCCTGTTTTCTTTTTCGGTCATAAATTCCCCCAAGTCTAGGATTTAGCCCAGACGACAGCCTCCTTAAGGTCGCTCTGATCAAATATTTTGACCTCGCCGCCCAGAAGCGGCTGTTTGATCATCCAGCGTACGATTACCTTTTCGGGCGGATTGACCAGGGCGACTTTTTTGACATGATGACCTTTATCCGCCGTTAGCTGAAGATCCAGCGCTGCCGCCTTTTCCTCCCACGTGACACAACTGTCCGGATCGGGATAATAATAAAGGGCGCGAACCTCGCCGTATTTTTCAAATATTTCACGCATGGCAGGAATGTAAAGATCGTTATAGGCTTCGAGCGTAATTGGTGCATTTATCTCGACGCATAAAAGCGGGCCTTCGCTTTCAGGCATTTTATGATTGGTTTTCTCAGTCATTGAGCGCCTCTAAATCGAGATTTCATTTAATATGCTGAGTTTCGACGAAAAATAATAGATGATGCAAGTATAAAACTTGAAATTTTTTTATAATTGGGCTTTCTAATATTGTATCGCAATAAACCAAAGGATCGTTATGCCTGAAGCTGCTTCTACACTAAACAAGGGTTCGCCAATCGTTATCACGCTGCCAGACGGCAGCACGAGAAGCTATGCCGCAGGCACGACCGGTCTCGAGATCGCGGAGTCGATTGCAAAATCTTTAGCCAAGGCTTCAATTGCAATCCGGTTGAATGGCAATATTAGCGATCTCTCATTACCAATATATGAGGACTCTCGAATAGAGCTGATCAAGCGTGAAGATGACGCGGCACTCGAATTGATCCGCCATGACGCGGCGCATGTTCTTGCTGAAGCAGTGCAGACATTATTCCCCGGTACGCAAGTGACAATCGGTCCGAATATCGAGAATGGATTCTTCTATGATTTCTATCGTAACCAGCCTTTCACGACGGAAGATTTCGAGGCCATCGAAGCGCAGATGAGAAAAATCATCGAGCGCGGCAGCGCCTTCACGCGCGAAGTATGGAGCCGCGAAGACGCAATTAAATTCTTCAAGAGCAAGGGCGAGAATTTCAAGGTCGAACTGATCCAGGATCTGCCTGAGAGCGAAGACATCAAGATCTACAAACAGGGCGAGTGGCTCGATCTCTGTCGCGGCCCGCATATGCCGACAACCAAGCATGTCGGCACGGCATTCAAGCTGATGAAAGTCGCCGGCGCTTACTGGCGCGGCGACTCAAATAAGGCGATGCTGACGCGTATTTACGGCACAGCCTGGCGCACGCCGGAAGAGCTCAAGGCCTATCTCTATCAGATTGAAGAGGCCGAGAAGCGCGATCACCGCAAGCTGGGCAAGGAACTGGATCTCTTTCATCTGCAGGAAGAAGCGCAGGGTTCTGTGTTCTGGCATCCGAAGGGCTACACGATCTGGGTGGCGCTCGAAGCCTATATGCGCCGCCGCCTGCAGCATGGGGGCTATCAGGAAGTGAAAACGCCGCAGCTGATGGATTCCCGCTTCTGGGAAGCCTCGGGCCATTGGGGCAAATACCGCGAGAATATGTTCGTGGTGCCTGATGTCGTCCCGAACACGGAAGAAGGCGGTAAGGTCTTCAAGGAAGAGCCGAAACATTTCATGGCGTTGAAGCCAATGAACTGCCCGGCCCACGTCCAGATTTTCAAGCAGGGCATCAAATCCTACCGGGACCTGCCGATGCGCCTCGCGGAATTTGGTTGCTGTCACCGCAACGAAGCGCATGGCGCGCTGCACGGGCTGATGCGGGTCCGTCAGTTCACGCAGGATGACGCGCATATTTTCTGCCGCGAAGACCAGATCCTGGAAGAAAGCATCAAGTTCTGCGAACTGACCAAGGAAATCTACAAGGACCTTGGCTTTAACGATTATGTCGTCAAGCTTGAGACGCGTCCTGAAAACCGCATCGGTTCTGACGAGTTGTGGGACAAGGCGGAAGCGGGACTGCAGCAGGCGCTCGACAAACTCGGCATGAAATATGAAATCTCTCCGGGCGACGGCGCGTTCTACGGTCCGAAGCTTGCCTTTATCATCCGCGACGCGATCGGCCGCGAATGGGGCTGCGGCACGATCCAGCTCGATTTCAACCTGCCTGAACGGCTGGATGCGAACTATATCGGTGAAGACGGTGCACGCCACCGCCCGGTTATGCTGCACCGTGCGGTTCTTGGTTCCATCGAACGTTTTATCGGCATCCTGATAGAAAACTACGCCGGCAAGATGCCTCTCTGGCTCGCGCCGACGCAGGTCGTCGTCGCTTCCATCACCAACGACGCGAACGGCTATGCGCAGGAAGTCTGCGACCGCCTGCTCTCGCTCGGATTGCGCGCCGAGGTCGATATTCGTAACGAGAAGATCAATTACAAGGTGCGCGAACATTCAGTCGCCAAAGTCCCGACGCTATTCGTGGTCGGTATGCGCGAAGCGGAAGAGAAGAAGGTGGCGATCCGCCGCCTTGGATCGGATGCGCAGGACGTTCAGGCATTGGATACTGCCATTGCCGAACTGGTCGCCGCCTGCAAGCCTCCGTACTAAGGCAGTAAAAAATTTGCATAATTTTTTGTAGTGACCTAGTTTTTAGGCCAGTATGCTTTGCGTTCTAAATTTATGAGTGAAAGTGAGTAGTCTATGTATTTAAGAGATGAATTTGCTGGCGGCGGGGATAGGCCGCCTACTAAATCAAGAAGTTCCAAAGGATATCCGGAAATACGCGACCCGGCTGCGGAAAAACCCTCCGGTATTTTAAATGATAAGCTGGATGGAATAAGCCTGCACAAGCTTCGCCGCCAATACGGACCAAGACCATAAAGCAATATGAAAATTAAAAAACCATATTTAGGCAGAAAACTTGCCTAAATATTTTTCATATATTAAAACCTGTGATGTTAGTTGCTAACCATACAGGGAAAACCATGCCAAGAAAAAATACGAAAACACCGGAAGAAATTTTCAAAGAAAGCCTCCGCGCAAAATTTGCCGAAGCTCTGGAGAAAACCTGGCAGCATTTTGAGGGCACACTTGCCGTCGCGGATAAGATAGGCATTTCATTGCGTGGTTTCGCGGAATTAACGCAGGAAGTTGCAGAAACTGACATTCGGGAGAAGCTTTCTGCAGAACAAGATAAATCCAAGACCGCAAACCAGCGCTATTTTCAATTCAGCTCATCCCTCGATGAAGCAAAAAAGACGGCTTCTTTAAAGCTCGAATTTCATACATTGGCCGGAAAACAAGATCCTGAGAAAGAAGACGAACTTATTTTCCAACAGGTATATGCTCATAATCCGCCATGCTTGGTCGCTATATTGGATAGCACAAACAGGCGCGTGTCTTTTGAGCAGCGTAATAGATCAACGCAATCCTATAATCAGGATGGTTTTACCGACGAGGCTTTCAATGAAAGAACAATGAATTGCTTTGATAAAACCGTCTTTCCATGGGCCATTGACCAGTTGAAATTCGAGGAAGCAAAAACCTATATGCGCATTCTGAAGCAATCGGCTTCCGAAGCGCCGGCTCCTGTAAAATGATGATCGACTCCGCCTTTAAAAGCATCCTGAGGGAAGCTTTCCTAAAGGCTTTGCAGGATAATTTTTGTGGCTTCGAGGAAGCCCAGAAAATTGCCGTGCCTCTTCGCGAGATGCTGCAAAAATATAGCAGGCAGACACAGGATGCCGCCGATATATTTTTGACTGAAGGTTACAGGCAGTTCCATACAACACCACAGGAAAAAACGAGATATACCAAATCATGGCCTTGCCTTGAGTTCAATTATTGGGAGCAGTCGTCTCCGCGTCTGTGGATTCAGGACCTCCAGTTTGTAAATTCGAATGTCTATAACAAGCGCTCGGACTTGGAGTATGTCGTGACACGCCTTAAAGGCGTAGCCGGCTATCCCACATTGCGCATGAAATACAACCTGCCGGAGCAAACCGTTTCCCTGCAGACGATCCAGCTGACGAAGGCAGGGACCGTCAGGCAGGACATCATGACAAGAAAACTGACGGCTTCTCCCGCTCATGCGTCCAGGCTTTTAAATGATATCAAGGAAGAAATTCTCGACTGGATTACGAACTATGCGCCGAAGGAATTTCTGGACGATATCATTCCGTGTATCGGTCGCATGCAAAGCGGATCTGATGCGGCACCTGCGCCAAAGCCCGGCAATTGAACCGATTTTTGACATAATTTTCTAAAGAGCCAAGGAGATAAATATGAGTGCGCCTGATCTGAATAAAGAATTTTTCGTCGCTACGCTGAGACATGTCAGGGATCGTGAAGAAAAACAGATCGAAATCACGCGACATCTGCGCAGCTTCCTTACAGCAATGACCAAGATGCCGGGCGGTATGCACCACATGACACTCAAGCTCAATACACTTTTCGAAGGTACGGGTAAGATCTCCGGCATTTTCGAAAGGGATCATTATCAGGCACAGAACTTACGCGTCGATGTGTCTCCATCGGGCCGCGTTCGCATGATTCTTGCCGACAATACGCAAATTTTTGATTTTGACGATTACAGCCCGCAGGAAACCGTTGCTAAAATCCTGACGACACTCGCCAGTATGGATAATCAGAATAGCTTCAGCGAGTTTTTGACCCAGACTATGCAGAAAATTTGGACGGAAGATCTCGTATGTAACCCGGATTATGCGCCCGGAGCCATGAAAGGGACTTCCCCAGCCACAGCGCCGGCCTAACTTATTCCTTGAAATCCAAGGAAAACGGCCCTATGAATGACCAATAACCGCTGGAAAATCGGCGGTTATTTTGACTTTAATCGAACCCAGGAGCTACCCATCGCTAGACCACCATCCTCCATGCCGCCCCGTCGCGAGCGTGACCCTAACGAACCAAGAGTCGATAGAGATATTAGATCCGATAAAGTCAGATTGATTAATGAGAACGGCGATATGATGGGCGTGGTTTCCACCCGCGAAGCGCTGCGCTCGGCAGAAGAAGCCGGCCTCAATCTGGTAGAGATTTCCCCGAACGCCGATCCCCCAGTTTGTAAAATTCTTGATTACGGCAAATATAAGTACGAACTTCAGAAAAAAGCTGCAGAAGCGCGCAAGAAGCAGAAAACCATCGAGGTTAAGGAAATTCAGATCCGCCCGATGATCGGCGACCATGACTATGAGGTCAAGCTGCGTGCCGCCAAGAAATTTCTGGAAGACGGCAACAAGGTTAAAGTCGTTCTCAAATATCGCGGCCGTGAAATGGCCCATACCAAGATCGGTTTCGATCTTCTGAACAAGATGATTGAAGATATCGGTGACCTGGGCAAAGTGGAGGCGGCTCCTAAAATGGAAGGCCGTCAGGTGATGATGCTTCTGGGTCCGATTGCGCCAAAGGCCTGATAATATTAACAAATTACGTAATTAAAAGGCCCGCCAATTAAGGCGGGCCTTGTTTTTTGGCGCTGTCGAAGAGCCATTAAAAATTCCGCCTCTCCTGACTGTTTTCCTCACGCCATAGATGAAAAGGGTAAAACCCGGCAGACATCTATGAATTTCAAGAAAGGAAAAGAGACAGAAGAGGTGGAACCAAATACTAAATAAGTCGCATTGCGCGACCTAAATTATTTTTTCTTAGCAGCTTTTTTCTTAACAGCTTTTTTAGCAGCTGGTTTTTTAACTGCTTTTTTTACTGTTTTTTTAGCAGCTGGTTTTTTAACTGCTTTCTTTACTGCTTTTTTAACTGCTTTTTTAGCAGCTGGTTTTTTAACTGCTTTTTTAGCAGCTGGTTTTTTCTTAGCTACAGCCATGTTAGGTATCTCCTGTTTGAGGTTAGAACATGATTCGACACAGTGTACCCTGAAATACAAAAAATGCAAATCGGGATTACACTATGATGTGGAAAAATGAACAGAAGATTAAAACTGTGACAAAAATGACTCGTATTTGAATCGCAAAATTATGCGACTGACGAGTTCACCCAATCACTCAATTGCGTTTTCGACATGCTGCCGACTTTCGTATCGACGAGCTGTCCGCCCTTGAACACCATGAATGTCGGAATGCCGCGAACACCATATTTTGTTGGTGCATTAGGGTTTTCATCGATGTTGATTTTCACGACTTTGACTTTCTCGCCAAGCTCGGATGCGAGCGCGTCAACAAGAGGCGACATCACTTTACAAGGGCCGCACCACTCTGCCCAGAAGTCCACAACGACAGGACCACTGGCCTGCAAAACTTCGGTTTCAAAATTCTGATCTGTGACTTGGACGGACATATTAGGGCCTCTTTGGCGTTATAGAATCAATTTAGTATCTAATTATTATGGGAGGCACGGGGGGCAAATCAAGGGCAGAATGCCGCATAATTTAAAAGCTCACAGGCATCAACAGAGGCTTGTCCGTCCATAAAAGAGCGCATTTTACAGGCAGTTTGGGATATATGAGCGTTAAAGCGTCCGCATAAGCCTTGAGCTGAGCCCTGTAGGCGGGAGGAATGGCTTTTACATCGCCAGGGGAGGGTCTGTTGGTTTTAAAATCGATGATTAAAATCTCCGAATTAGTAATAACAAGGCGGTCGATCTGGCCGTTTATAATCCGCCCATCTGCCATTTTCCCGTTGACGGGGACTTCGGCCAGCGATCCGGGCCCGAATACAGGGGCGAATACCGGATCATTCAGAATCTTCATTGTTTCGTCGACGATACTGTCCTGGATATCGCGAGGCAGCCCTAATGGCGCGCCGGCGACATATCTTCTCGCTGCATTTTCACGGCGCTCCAGGGGTAGATCGGGCAGAATCTGTAAAAGTTTGTGCGTTGCATTACCCCGTTTGAAACGGAATTCGCGCGACTGGTCGATCGGTGAATAAACGGCCTCTTCAATCGCCTCATCGCCGTCCTGGCTGGAGGGGGTAAATGAATCTGCGATATCTGCTTCAAGGGGGGCCGCTGCAAGGATCCAGACGGGAAGCTGTGATGGTTCTGGAAGCGCAGGCTTGTTTTTGATGGGCCATTCGCCTGTCAGTGAATAAACCCTGTCACCGGCTTCAGTCGTGACGGCATCGGGCAGGCGATCAAAGCCATTTGAGACCATTCCGTACCATGTCGCGGGCTTTATATCTTCTGATTTGGCTGCTCCGCAGACAATCAGCCGTTCTTTCGCGCGCGTCATGGCGACATAGAGAAGCCGTGAATATTCTTCCATTTGCAAACCCGCGAGGCGATCGAGCGCCATTTGATAGAGGGCGGAGCGGTCCTCCTTGCTTTCGGACCATAACGGGGCCGGCAGGCCTGATTTATCCGGCCACAAGAAACGGTCGAGCTTATCGCTGCGTGGAGCTGACATCGTGTCAGGCAAAATAACGACGGGGGCCTCAAGACCTTTCGAGGCGTGGACCGTCATGATCCGGATCTGGCCTGCGGATTCCTCCATCTCACGTTTGACTTCCCGGCGTGTTGCGCGCTGGTAGCCTACGAAATCCTGGAGGGTTCGAATATCCTGTAACTCGACTTTCAGCGCTTCGCCGAGAATCTCGTCGAGTGGCTCTATGGCATCATGCCCGAGCCGCGCCATACAGGCGCGATAGCCCGATCCTTTCGGGTCGGCGGGGCAGGGGTTCGTCAATACGCGATCGAGGAATTCATATGGCTGGACGGTGGCGGCATAGGCGGAGAGCTGGGCGAGCCATTCAACTATATCCTTATACTGGCTGTCTTTTCGCAGGGCGTTCCACAGACTCTCGGTTTTGGGCCGGGAAAGGGAGATGCTCATCAGTTTCTCCTCGCTCAGGCCGATGAAGGGTGATTTCAGCGCGCAGGCGAGTGAGAAACTATCTTCCGCGAGAAGGCAGAACTCGCAAAGCGCGAGCAGGTCCTGAACGATCAGGCTTTCGCTTAAGACCATACGATCCATGCCGGAAACGGGCAGGAATATGTTTTTGAGTTCGCGGATGATCTGTAACATCAGGGGCGAGCGGGATCGCATCAGGATCATGATGTCGCCAGGCAAGGCCTCGCTTTTATGGATCATGGCCTGTATGCGTGAGGCGATCAGTTTTGCGAGGCGCAACTGCGCGGAATCTTCGGTATCGAGATTGCCAAGGGGGAGTTGCCAACCTTGCTCCTGTGCTGGCAGCGTAGCATCTATCACCGGCTTCCAGAGTTCGACCATGCCATGCAGCTCACGCGGGCGTTTATTGTCGCTGCGATGGCTTATATGGCGTAAAGACGTACCGTCTTTGATGCCTATATGTCGTAAGAGCTCCGGGTTGCTGAATACGGCATCCGTAAGCTTGAGAACCGGGGCTGTCGAGCGGAAGGAGAAGATCAGCGATTCTTCAAAACCTTCCTGTAAAGTGGCGGCCTTGGCAGCAAAATATTCGCGCATTTGATGAAAGACTTCCGGATCGGCGCGCTGGAAGCTGAAGATAGATTGTTTTTCATCGCCTACCACAAAAAGGCTGCGCGCCCTATCAGTCGGCCGTGCCGTACCTGCAAAATATTCTTCGCTCAGGCGGCGCACGATATCCCACTGATCGGGGTTGGTATCCTGGGACTCGTCGACAAGGATATGATCGATACCTTCATCGAGTTTATACAGAACCCAGGCAGTCGATAATTTCTTGGCTTCATCATCCTGCCAGAAATCGCCCGACAACAGGCGACGCGTATAAAAGATCAGATCGCCGTAATCGAGAACCCCTAAGAATTTCTTATGCCGGTCATAGGCTTTAAGTATGCGCAGAGCGAGGTACAGAAGATCGGCTGTCGAATGAATGTTTCCAGCAAGTTTCGCGCGGTCGAGCCGCTCTATTTCTTTCTGCTGGCGTTCGATAAAGTCGGGGTTATCCTTTGCCTTGCCGCGGGCCTTGGGGATAATGGCTTCTTTATAACTGTCGAAAGTGGCCAGACGCTCGGCATCATTCGCTGAGAGCCAGTTAAGAATAATGTTCGATCTGTCGATATCGCCCGGGCTCGAACGACTCAGGATATCGGCCATAATGGAGATGGATGCGCGCGGTATATTCACCTCGCGGCACAGCCCTTCCTCGGTGACAGAATCAAGATTCTCTATGCCGAATTCGGAAGAGAGGATGTTTCTGATGTCGGCAAGCGAGGAATGATCCCTGAACAAATCCTGCAACTTGATCGGTTCCTGGATGATTTGCTGCAAATCGCCTTGCAGCTGGTCAAGATTTTTGACGATCGAAAGGCGGTCGAACACCAAGGCAAGCTCGCTTTGTGGATTTTCCGCTGCTGACAGAAGTGTATCATTGAGGACTTTTTGCAGATAGTCGCTTTTTTCACTTTCCTCGATGACCTTGAAGTCAGGCGATAGCCCTGTTTCCACCGGAAAGCGGCCCAGCACCGACTGGCAGAAGGAGTGAATAGTCAGGATCCGCAGTCGGGATGGAGCATCAAGGACGCGCGCGAGCAGGCGGCGTGCTTCCTGTTCCAGCTGTTGGGATGCTTCTGCGCCTATCAGGTCTTTCAATTTCTCGCGAAGCGCATCGTCGTCGATGGCCGACCATTCCAGCAGTCTCTTCTGCAGGCGAAGCGACATTTCCGCGGCACCCGCCTTGGTAAATGTCAGGCAGAGGATTTTATCGGGGGCGACACCAGGTGCACCTGTCAAAGGATCGGGAAGGAGTAGTCTCAGGAGACGATCGATCAGGACTTTGGTTTTGCCGGAACCCGCGGAAGCGCGCACCCAGACATGACGATCGGGCGCGGAAGCCCTGCGCTGGTCAAGGCCCGGGCCTTTCGAGGCATCAAGGTCTTCGTCGAGATAATCAGAGACAGGGATGGGATTGCTCATGCCGCTTCCTCGTTCTCGGTTTCGCCCGCGACACCCCATTCATCGCAGCGTGCGAGATGCTTATAGGCTTTCTCTTCATCATAAAGACGATTGCCGACCGGGATGACAGGCTGGTAAGGCGTGATTTGCGTCATGAAAGCGGTCATCAGCCTGTTGAGTCCGTCTTCCGCATCGGCAATCAGATCCGTAATAACGATTGGGATCTTTTTCTTCGTCACTTTCTTGTCTTCGATAATCGTGATCTCAAGCGGCGAGCGTTTTCCGGTCAGTGTCCAGTATTGCAGCGATATCTTATCGGCGGGGATCGCCTGATCCTCAAATCCGCCTTTGGTCAGAAGCAGGGCTTCGAGCGGCAATTGCGGCGACCTGCCTTTGACGACATCCGGCATTTTGGGCGTGGAGCCTGTTTTGTAATCGATGATGGCTGCGCCCTCGCTCATACTGTCGATACGGTCGGCGCGCGCCTCCAGCGTGAATTTTTCGCCATTGAAGGTGAAATCATAAGCTCCTTTGCTTTCAGATTTCCAGGGCCTGCCTTTTTGCCGCCAGTTGCGCTCGTGGCGGATGAATTCAGGAACCAGATTTTTAAATCGCGGCCACCAGTAATGCCAGCCGGGCGACATTTCGCCGAGCTCGGCCAACCTGTCTTCGCCCATTTTAAGCAGGATGCTTTCGCTGTTGGCGGGAAGGGTCGATGGATAGGCTGTCACGAACTGATTGAGAATATGGTGAATGAATTCACCGCGATCTGCGGCGCTCACATCCTGATCTATCGGGTCGAGAGGCTTAAGATTGAGAACATAGCGCGCATAGATCTGGTAAGGATTGCGGATCAGTTTCTCGATGCCGGTTACGCCTAGTTTTTTAGGTCGCGCCTCGACAGGCGGGCATGGGGCCGGTTTGTCGACGGCCTTAACGGTTTCTGGCTGATCGAGGGCCTGCTGCCATGAAATCCAGTTTTGCTGCGCTTTGGCAGTCAGGATATTTTTTTCAATTTTTGCGTTCTCAAGAAGAGCGGAAAGGCGTTCGAGCCAGCGCGCCGGGACGGTCGGCGTGCCGTCCATTTTGCGCGCACGCGTCAGAATGACTTCGCGCCCGTTGAAAGCCTGAACGAAGTCATGTGCGGAAAGTCCGGTCTGGCGTTCGGCAGGCGGCAGGCCGAATTTTTTGCGCATGGGCCGGGACATCCACGGATCGATCGCCGGTTCCGGCGGCCACGTACCCTCATTGAGCCCTGCCATTATAACGAGATCGGCGTTTATCAATCGGGCCTCGATCTGGCCGAGAATTGTCACGCGCGGATGTGTCCCGAAAGCGGTGCGCACCATACGCTCGCTCATAAATTGTTTCAGATATCCCTGATGCGTCAGCAGATCGGCAGGCGGCAGATATCGGGCATTCTGCAATTCCGATAGAAGCAACGACATCGCTTCGCCGTCCGGATTTCGCCAGAGAAACTTCGGACCGTTTGCCAGATTTTCAGCAGTTTGCGTCAGGGCAATAATGAAATCAGCGAAATCATGCTCTTTTTTTGCATATGAGTGTAATGGCACGAAATTGTCTTCAAGCGCCTGCACGAATTTAAACAGCCTCTCCGGATGATCGAGCGTGGCTATGCGGGCCTTCAATCCAGAGGTTCCACTTGAGGGCCGCGGGCCGCGCAGGATGCTGATTTCCAGTTCATTGATCAGGTCGCTGCCGAAACGTTTCTCAATATAGGGGGTCTTTAAAAGATCGAGCAACGCAAGTGGCGCGAAATCCTCGAGAAGGCAGGTCAGAATACGCGCAAAGAAAATGCCGGCCGGTTGCATATGCAACGGCTGCCCGGCGGAATCGTCCACCTGTACGCCCCAGCGTTTAAGGCTTGCCGATATCCGCCGCGCAAGGTTCCGGTCCGGCGTGATGATGAGAGCGGCGCGCTCCGGGATTTCAAGACATTCCCGAACCGCGAGCGCGATCAACTGCGCTTCATGGCGGGCGTTATCCGCTTCCATAAGGGAGACACGCTGCAAGCCTTTTTCAAGCGTTGCGGCATCGATATCGAAATTATCGTAGGTCGCCGCCGGACAGGTGGCGGCGCGTGCGACTTCGAGGCGCGGTGACGACGAAGGCGGTGCGGCGCGCCAGTAGTTGATACTATTGCGCTGAATTTTCATCGTCTCTTCGATGAGACGTTTCATCGTATTTTGGGGGTGCGTTTCCCCGACCTGCGCCCAGTCTTTATCATCCATATCAAGATCGAGCCCTGGCAGAATGACATTGCCTTCAGGCAGTCCTGCAATGACATGCAGGAGATTTCCTGTTGCGGGAATTGATCCCGTTGAACCGGCAGCAATAACCGGGGTTTCAGGCGGGTGGTTCTGCCAGAAATCAGCGAGAAGCTTCAAAAGGCGGTTGCGCCTGTCGGCTGAATCGATTTTGCCTTCCGCTGCCAGGATTTGCGGCCAGGCTTCGCTGAGGATCGTCAGGAATTCAACTGTCTGCGACCAGTGCGTGGAGAGTGCCGTGCTGTCGACGAGCGTTGGTAGATCGCTGAGCTTGAGATCTTCCGTATAAACCTGATCCATCAGGCGGCCGAGGGCTCTAGCTAACGACAGGCATTGTTCGCCGCGCATATCTCGATTCTTTGCCTGAATAAGATTCGTCAGCATCATCTGGCGCTCGAGCGATGAAAGCGCCGGCGGAAGGCTGTCGATCGTATCGCCTTCGACGGTGCCAGAGATCAGCAGATCCAGTTCTTCCTGATCGATATCGCCGAGCGGATTCATGCGTGGCAGAAGAAGCGGAATACCGTCACTTAATTTCAGGAATTCATTATGGAGTTCGCGGCAGGCGCGGCGTGTCGGCAGTAATATCCGAAATCGAGTCAGATCGGGCCCTTTTTCTCCGGCCAGTTCAAATATACCCGCCGCCAGATCGGGCAGGAATTTGACAGTCGGAGAAATGGTCGAGACTTTTAACTTCATTTGCCTGCCAAGGCTTGATTGACGCGGTCGAGATCTTCGGGTGTCGAGATATGATGCCAGTCGCCGTCATGGACATGGCCGAAGAGGCGGCCTTCGCGTTCCGCCTTGTCCATCAAAGACAGGAAAGGAAATGCGCCATCGGGTGTATTTTCAAAAATGCGCGGATGGCAGATGCGGATACCGGCGAACATATACTTACCGAGCTTGTCCTTGTTGCGGATTGGATGATTGTCGGGCGTAAGTTCATAATCGCCTACGCCTTGCGTCAATACCATTTTATCGACGGGTTGCAGCAGGAGAAGAATGTCCATTTTATCAGCATCGAAAGCACGCGCGAGATTTAAAAGCGCCGAGCCTGAAGGGCCATCGAGGCAAAAGGCATCTCCATTGATCATATAGAAAGGCTTGTTTCCTAATGTCGGCAGCGCTTTTTTAACGCCGCCGCCCGTCTCAAGCAGCGTGGCTTCATAAGATTCGTGAATGCCGATATCGGTGCGTGTCGCCAGATATTCGCTCAGTACATCCGCCTTGTGATGCAGATTGACGGTGACGGATTTTGCATTCGCATCTCGCAGCGTGTCGAGAATATGCCCGATAATCGGCTGGCCGTTCACAGGAACCATCGGTTTGGGAAGTGTATCGGTATAGGGGCGCAAACGCGTGCCGAGTCCGGCGGCGGCAATAAAAGCAGTCTCAATTGTCATTAATCGTAATCTTTCGCGAGTTGTCGGAAGCCTTGACGGGTTCGATATGGATGGTGATGCCTTGCGGCTTTAAATATTCGAGTTTCTCCGGCCATTCGATAAGAACGATGCCCGACGAAAGCGCGTCGTCCCATGACAGTTCATTCATTTCTTCCGGGTCTTTCAGGCGATAGAGATCGTAATGAAAAATCGGTCCGCGCGGCGTGTCATAGGTCTGTAAAAGCGTAAAGGTAGGGCTTGGTACTGTCAGATCTGGGATGCCTGCAAGCTCGCGTATCAAGGCGCGGGCGAAGACTGATTTCCCGGCTCCCAGATCCCCTTCAAGGAGGAGGATCGCAGAACGCGGCAGGGTAGCGGCCAGAGCGTTTGCGATGCCGATCGTATCGTCTTCGGAATGAGAGATAAATTCTTTCAAAAGGGGCCTTTTTTTATTGTGTCTTGTCCTTTATCTATAGGCCATGACAACGAATTATGAAACAGATGTTGTAATCGTAGGGGCCGGACCATCCGGCCTTTTTACTATTTTTGAATGCGGCATGCTGGGGCTCAAATGCCATGTCATCGACAGCCTCGACCATATCGGCGGTCAGTGCATCGCCCTCTATCCGGAAAAACCGATTTACGACATTCCGGCCTGGCCTGAAATCAAGGCGGCCGACCTGATCGCGCATCTCGAAACACAGGCCCTGCCATTCAATCCGGTTATTCATCTGTCTCAACAGGTTCTGGAAATTTCCGGCGCGGCTAATGATTTCCACATCAAAACCAGCAAGGGGATCGATATCAAGGCCAAGGCGATTGTAATTGCCGGTGGTACAGGCTCTTTCGGTCCGCAAAAGCCGCCGCTCGAAGGTCTCGAGAGATATGAAGGTGTTTCGATTTTCTATGCCGTTCGCAGTCGCGAACAATTCAGGGATCGGAATATTGTGATTGCCGGTGGAGGTGACTCCGCGATTGACTGGGCGATATCTTTGAGTGAAGTTGCGAAGAAGGTCTCTGTCGTGCACAGGCGCGATAAATTTCGCGGCGCGCCGGCGAGCGTCGAGAAATTGCACAGGCTGGCCGAGGCGGGCAAAATAGATCTCGTGGTCCCTTATCAGCTTGAAGCGCTGCAAGGCTATGGCAGCCAGCTGAATGCCGTTATCGTCAGCGATCTGGACCATAATAAGAAAACGATCGAAGCTGATATATTGCTGCCTTTCTTTGGCCTTTCGACGAGTCTCGGGCCAATGGCCGGATGGGGACTTTCTCTCGACAGGAATCATATCCAGGTCGACCAGTCGACATCACAGACAAATATCGCGGGCATCTATGCGGTTGGCGATATGGCAACCTATCAGCATAAATTAAAGCTTATTTTGACCGGTTTTGCCGAAGGCGCACACGCGGCCCATGCCATTCATCGCCAGATCCACCCGGGCGAAGAGCTTCACTTTGAATATTCAACGACTAAAGGCGTTCCCGGCAAGGAATAGATCTGCTATAGTAGAGTCATGAAATACGTTCTGGCTCTATTTCTGTTACTGGTTCCGCTTTCGGCGCAGGCCGAGGAGCTTTACACACCACAGCCCCAGTGCGCCGATATCAAGAATGAAACGGACGGTAAGGTTTTTGTCGCCATTCGCACGGATTTCTATGCAAAACCCGACGGCACCAGAAGCTATTACGAAACAGTTCTGCATTTAGACCCCGGTAAATTCCAGCAGGTATGTGCCAAGGGCCCGTTTTTCCCGGACTATAAAGTTTTGCTGATGGTAAAATCGCTCTTACCGCTTTTCGACTGCAAGACGAAGATGCAGGGAACGATCGCGGTTCGCTCAAGGCCCGCCAAGGACAATCCGGAAGCGCATGATTATTATGCGACCTGTGTGGATTAATTAAGCGTCCGCCGGCAATATCAATGTCGTCGTCGTGCCTTTGCCGAGTTCGCTGGTAAGTTCCACGCGCCCGCCATGCAGTTCGACGATATCTTTGACGAGAGTTAGCCCAAGCCCGGCACCGCCGCGGACATTGCCTTCGCCGTCATTGCGCGGGGCATCTGTCTTTTCGAACGGCTTAAAGATTTTTTCCTGATCTTCGGCTGAAATTCCGGGGCCTGTATCGCGAACGCTTAATGCGACTTCCGCGCCGCGCCGTTCGCCGATCAACATGATACGACCGCCGGCCGGAGTAAACTCTATCGAATTGCGAATGAGGTTGAGCATGATCTGTTTCATCCGGCGCTCGTCTGCCATGACATTTCCGATATCAGATGCGCAGGAAAGTGAGACTTCGATGCGTTGGCTGCGCGCCCATTCCTGCGTCAGGTCGAAAAGTCCCTTGAGCATGTCATGGATATTCATGCTGGATTTTTCCAGTGCCATATAGCCGGCTTCGATCGAGGCCAGATCGAGGATATCGTTGATCAGGCTCATCAGGCGTTCGCCTGCTTCGCTAAGTCCACGTGTATAACCCTTTTGTCGATCGTTAAGCGGTCCGAAATACTCCTTATCGAGAATTTCCGTGAAGCCGATAATCGCATTGAGCGGTGTACGCAGTTGATAAGAGACGTTCGCGATAAATTCGAGTTTCAGTTTTTCGGCCGCTTCGAGCGCCGCTGTTTTCTCGCGCAGGGCATTCTCAACACGGATCGTATCGGTGATATCGATATGGGTGACGAGCATCCCGCCATCGGGTAATGGTACAGCCGCAAATTCCAGCACCATATCGTCGGCGCGGCGCATGACACCGTCGCGCATCGAGCGATCAAGGCCTTGCGAGAGAAGGGTTTCTTTAGCGCGCGGCCAATCGCTCTCGTTAAAACAGGCTTTTTGCTTATCGACGATACGCGTGATATGCGGGTTGCCTTCCATATCTTCTGGGTTGAGTTTCCAAATGCGCGCGAAGGCCGGGTTCCACAATTTAAGGCGGCCATCCCCGCCGAAAGCCGCGACACCTTCTGCCAGATTATCAAGCGTTTCCTTCTGAACAGCGATCAAAGTGTTGTAGGATGATTCAAGTTCAAGACGGCTCGTTACATCCTCATACATCAGGATAACGCCACCGGCCGGGCGCGGCGCGACGAGACGACGCACAGATTTTCCGTTGGGAAGATACATCATTTCTTCCTGCGGATGGATCAGGGTTCTTAGAGAATCAAAAAGCTTCTGCTTGTAATTGCGGAAATCCGCCTGTTCCGGCAGCATTCGCGCCTCGCGCAGGCGTTCGACGATCTCAAGGAATTTAGGTCCTGAATTGAGCCATTGCTCTTCCAGATGCCACATCTGCGCGTAAGCCGTATTGTAGAATTCCACGCGAAAATCATTATCGAAGACGACGATGCCGGTTGAAAGCTTTTCGAAAATCTCGCGCGTTGAGGCGGCATTGCGGATGCTTTCCTTCTGTGCTTCCTCTTCGCGCGTGATATTGCGCGCCTGGCCTACTGTCAGATCAAGGTGCGGCACGGGAGTCACTTCAATCTCATAAAGGCGGCGGTCGCCTTCGACGATCATATGGCGCTGTTCTTTTTGCACCTGATTGGTGGAAAGTGCGGTCGAAGCGAGTTCCGTAGCGGGGCGGTCGCCAGGTTTCTTCGTGAAGTTGAGTTCCTTTTGCTCGGCGATCACTTTCTCAGGTGTGGTGATCAGGATCTCCGAATATTGGCGGTTGGTCCAGACGATTTCATTCTTCTGGTTGCGGACCCAGACCGGATGGTCGAGTGAATCGAGCGTCGCCTGAAGACGGCGCAGCGATTTCTCGAAATCGTCTTTCGCGTCCCGTGTCGCCTCGATCTCTCTTTCGACATCGGTGACATCCTCGATCCACAAAATATCGTAATTCTCGGCCCCTTTCAGGTCCTGTCCTTTCGATCCGCTGAAACGCAAAAGTTTCGTAAGATCGGCGGCGCGGACTTTCAGCGAAAATCTTGTGCCCTGATCCTGCAGGCGGCGAAAACAGCTCTCAAGCGCGGCATCGTCGCCGGGGCGCAGCGCCTGCTGGATATCGGTGAAATCGGTAACGCTTTTGAGGCCGAGCATTTCAGGAAAATGGCCGCTATAAGCGACGATATTGTCCTGTGAGAATCCGCAATATTCTCCCGGGAAGGCGGCGAGGAAAGCCTCGAGACGCGATTTCTCCGCTTCAAGGCTCGTAATGCCGAGAATTGATTTAAACGGGTTCGAACCTGGGTTTTTGCGCGGCGCGGACATGCGCCCGGATTATGCCATGAAGGGCGGTATCTACCAAAGGCAAAATTAGAGAACGACGGTGCGGTTGCCGTGCAGGAAAATGCGGCGTTCCGCATATGACTGAATGGCGCGGGCAAGCACGCGCGACTCTGTATCCTTGCCGAGAACCTGCATTTTCTCCGGTGTTGTCGCGTGGGTGATCCGCACGATGTCCTGGTCGATAATGGGGCCTTCATCGAGATCTGATGTCACGAAATGCGCCGTCGCCCCGATGATTTTTACGCCGCGTTCCCATGCCTGGTGATAGGGTTTCGCGCCTTTGAAGCCCGGCAGGAACGAATGATGGATATTGATGATGCGGCCTGCATGACGGCTGCTTAGGTCATTCGACAGGACCTGCATATAACGGGCGAGAACGACAAGTTCTGCGCCGGTCTCCGCGATCAGTTTCTCGATCTTTTCTTCCTGCGCCGCCTTGGTCTGCGGTGTCACGGGCAGGTATTCATAGCGCAACCCATGTTCTTCAGCGAGGCTGCGGTTCTTCTCGTGATTTGAAACAACCGCCCTGATGTCGATATTCAGATGTCCCGTGCGCCAGCGATAGAGAATATCGTTCAGGCAATGGTCGGCCTGCGATACCAGCAGCAGGGTAGGGACTTTCTCATTCACGGAATGAACGGTCCACTCCATCGCGAAAATCTTGGCGATAGAAGAAAATTCGGCGCGGAATTTATCGATTGAATTACCGGATTGCGAAAAAACCGTGCGCATGAAGAAGCGGCCGGAAAACTGGTCGTTGAATTGCGAAGATTCCTCGATATTGCAGTCATGCTTTGCGAGCGCCGTCGAGACGGCGGCGACGATGCCATGTGCATCTATACAATGGAGATTTAAAATATACTGCATCTCACAATGGATAGCATGAATCACCGCATTAAAAAACCCTTCCCGTTTTCACGGGAAGGGCCACACACCCTTGACAGAGGGAGCTCGTTATCTAGACATTCGCCGGGGCTGGAATTGAAGACGCGGATCGTGCTGCCTGCTTCTGCCTGTCTATCTCAATGACTTCCTGTGGCTTACTCAAAGACCGCAGGAACTGAACTTTTTCATTATGTATCTGCATCCATTCATTTTCGGAGATGCTTGTGCTGCCAACATCCGTTGGCACTTTGCGGGACTGTCTTTCCCCGAAGCTCAGAAATTCATTTTCTTTTTCTGTAGCTGCGTCCTTACCAATAGTTGTCTGCTGTATTAGGTCGGCAAAATGTCTCTTATAGGCTTGACCGAAATGAACCACATTCGATTCTGACGACAGCATCTGCATATCGTTTTTATCTGCGATGGCATATGCGCCACTGGCCAGGCGGAAAATACCGACCATTTCGATGGTGGCAGGAGCATCGACGCTTCCACACCAGTGTTCAAGCAGGGCAACGTCGACAAATGCCGAGTTATAAAAAGCCTTTATAGTTTTTATGCGCATATTGGGGTCATTTGCTGGATTTGCGTAAACGGTCGTATCATTCGCGCCGTTTTTTTCAAAATAGGCTTCTACTGCCTGTTGCTGCTCGTTTGCCGTCCCGGTCGCTGTCTTAAAAGTTTCTACGTTTGTCATCGGTCTCTCCTGTCAAAGTTGTTCGATAAACCGATAATTACGGAAATTTAAGTTTATGTAAATTTAAATATAGTATACTAGGTTTAAAATATAGTTATGCTCATTGAAACTCTACTTTACGGAGAAGTTGGTGATCGATATCAAGCAAATCAAAGCAGCAAGGGTCATGCTGGACTGGTCCCAGGAGGATCTTGCGAAGAAAAGCGGCATGTCGAAAGCCGCTATCGCCAATATAGAGCGCGGCTCGGCAAGTCCCCGTCAGGATACGCTGGATCTGCTTCAACAGACATTCGAACTCAATGGCGTTGTTTTTCTCCAGCCGTCTGGCGTGCAACTGATCGGCGAACGTTTCGATCTGAAAATCTGGGAAGGCCGCGAGAGCCAGTTCAAACTCTGGGCGGATATCGCGAAGGAATTCGCCGAGGGCAAGGGCGGTATCCTTTATATAGCGAATGTTTCCGATGTGCCGGTGGCGGAGCGTTACCCGAAAGAGGCGCTGGCCTATATCAAGAAAATGGACAGTCTGAATGTTGAGCGGCGCATCCTTCTTTGCGAAGGCGATCACGATATCCTTGTAGACCAGCCGCAATGGTACAGGCAGATTCCGAAAATACTGTTCGACCAGAATCCTTATTACGTATACGGCGATAAGGTCGTGTTTCTGTTCTGGGAGCTGCAAAGAATTGTACGTATCGACAATATCAATATGGCGCGCGGCTTTCGCAATCAGTTCAACCGGAACTGGGAATTAAGCAAGCCGCTAAAGAACCATAAAATATTGCTGCAATAAAAAACCCGCCTTTCGGCGGGTTCTTCGTAATTAGTAACGGTACTGGTCCGATTTGAACGGGCCTTCGACCGGCACGCCGATATAATCTGCTTGTGCCTTGCTTGGAACCGTCAGTTTCGCGCCGAGCTTGTCGAGGTGCAGGCGGGCAACTTTCTCATCCAGATGTTTCGGCAGAACGTAGACTTGCTTGTCGTATTTGGATGCGTTGTTCCAGAGTTCGATCTGCGCCAGTGTCTGGTTCGTGAAGGAAGACGACATGACGAAGGACGGGTGACCTGTTGCGCAGCCAAGATTGACGAGGCGGCCTTCGGCCAGCAGGATGATGCGTTTGCCGTCGGCGAATTCGATTTCATCAACCTGTGGCTTGATATTGTGCCATTTCAGGTTGCGCAGGCCTTCGACCTGGATCTCGTTATCGAAGTGACCGATATTGCAGACGATCGCACGGTCTTTCATGCCGCGCATATGTTCGACAGTGATAATGTCGATATTGCCTGTTGTTGTCACAAAGATATCGGCGCGTTTGACGGCTTCTTCCATGAGGACGACTTCATATTGCACTGCACGCGCTGGAGACGCAGACGCTGGCGCTGAT
>JBEHYB010000037.1:0-22361 GCA_048498395.1 Pseudomonadota bacterium | reverse complement strand
ACGGCATGCCCGCCGAGATTCAGAAAATGTGGGATCAGGGCATCCAGTGGCTCAAAGACTCCGGCGCTGAAATCGTCGACGTGTCCCTGCCAAACACAAAACATGCCCTGCCGGTTTACTACATTATCGCCCCGGCAGAAGCCTCGTCGAACCTCGCCCGATATGACGGCGTGCGTTACGGCTTGCGTGTCGACGGCAAGGATCTGACAGAAACATATGAGAAAACACGCGCGCAAGGTTTCGGCCGCGAGGTCAAACGCCGCATTATGCTCGGAACTTATGTTCTCTCATCCGGTTATTATGATGCCTACTATACCAAAGCGCAGAAAATCCGCCGCCTGATATTGAACGATTTCAAAGCGGCTTACGAGAAATGCGATGTGCTTTTGACACCGGCGACACCATCAGCGGCTTTCGCCATTGGCGAGAACGAAGACGATCCGTTGAAAATGTACCTGAACGACGTGTTCACGGTCACCGTCAATCTCGCCGGACTGCCCGGCATGTCGGTGCCGGTCGGCCTGTCTTCGGATGGCCTGCCATTGGGTCTGCAACTGATCGGTCGCGCCTTCGACGAGGAAACTGTTTTCCGCGCCGGGCATGTGCTTGAGAAAGCGGCAGCCTTCAACGTTGCTCCCGGCCTCGTGACCAAAGCGGCATAATTAATGAAACGGGCATTGCTCATTCTGTTTCTGCTGATGGCGTTTCCCGCCCTTTCTTTTGCCCAGACGCAAAAGAAGGCCGCGCCGTCTTTTGAAACATTAAAGACTACGCCCGCGCCTGCGCCTGAACTTAAAGGCCCGACGGAAGAAAACGGACCGGTATCGAATGATACGATCAATACCTATTACAAGGATTGCCGTTACAATATTCCCGAACGCTTTACCCCCAAGGCGCGCGAATATTACTGCGCCTGCAATGCCGCCGCGACACAAGGGAATTTCCTGATGAAGGAATTCACCGAGCTTCAGAAGCCTGAAACCCGCAAGGCCCAAAACAAACTGTTCGAAAAATACGTGACAAAAGCAGTCGCTCCTTGCGTCGACCAGCCGGTCCGGCAGGTCGAATATCTCGAATGCCTGATGGATAGCTCACTCGATCTGCGCATAGGCTACGTGCCGGGCTATTGCAATTGCGTCTCTAAAAAGATTTCCGAGCATGCCGCAAAATATGCCGACGTGGAAATCCTGACGGCGCTGTATCGCTACCCGGACAACCAGACAGATCCGGTGGACGCTCTCTGGAAGGACTCCAAGTTTATCAGCACAAAATCCAAAGCCTATGATGAATGCATCATCAATCGTAACCAATAATGTAAGAACACGGAGATTAACATGAGACTATTTCTTTTGCTTATTACTCTATGCGTTGCGGCTGCCCTGCCTGCCAAAGCCACACCGATCAGCTCCGATAAGGGTGAGCAATATTACAAGAACTGCATGAGCACGCCTGATCTGCGTCTTTTGCCTGGCACGCAGGATGTTTTCTGCCAGTGCACGCAGAAATTCATGCTGCAGAACATGACCTATGAAGATCTCGTCGGACTGAAAAACAACGAACGCGCCTCGCTCAATAAAATGATGGTCGGCGTTTATGCGCATTGTCTCCAGTATCCGGTACATGACGATATCTACGCCGTCTGCCAGAAACAGGGCGTGGATGCTGCGACCTGCAACTGCCTTGCCGGGAACATCGGCAAATACACAGAATCTGAATCGGTGCGCCTGCTGGGCAGCGTTCTCGATCAATACCCAAATGCTTTCGATCCGGTCGCCGCCATCAAGCAGACACCTGAGTTCGAAGCGAAGACAAACGAAATCGCCACTCAATGTGGCAATGGCACATTAAAATAAACTAAAGAGGTAAAAAATATGGCTGAACTATTAAAAGGACGCACTGGCGAATGGGAAATCGTGATCGGTTTGGAAGTTCACGCCCAGATCATTGCCAAATCCAAATTATTCTCAGGCGCATCCTGTGAATTTGGTGGTGCCCCGAACACGCATGTATCGCTTGTTGATGCAGCGATGCCGGGCATGTTGCCGGTTCTTAATGAGTACTGCGTGGAACAGGCCGTTCGCACGGGGTTAGGCTTGAATTCAGTCATCAATAACCGCTCCATTTTTGAGCGCAAAAACTATTTCTATCCCGACCTGCCGCAAGGCTACCAGATTTCCCAATTCCTGCACCCGATCGTCGGTAAAGGTGAAATCGAAGTCGATCTCGCGGATGGCAGCACCAAGAAAATCGGTGTCACCCGCCTGCACCTCGAACAGGATGCCGGTAAATCGATCCATGATCAGCATCCGGCGAAAAGCTTCGTCGATCTGAACCGCTCGGGCTGCGCGCTGATGGAAATCGTGTCGGAACCGGATATGCGCTCGGCAGAAGAAGCGACCGCCTATGTCTCCAAACTGCGCATGATCCTGCGTTATCTTGAAACCTGCGACGGCAATCTCGAAGAAGGTTCGATGCGCGCCGACGTGAACGTCTCCGTGCGTAAACCCGGCGAAGGCTTCGGCACACGCACCGAAACCAAGAACGTCAATTCGATCAAAGCCATCCAGATGGCGATCGATTACGAAGCGCGCCGCCAGATTGAAATTCTGGAAGATGGCGGTACGATCAAACAGGAAACCCGCCTGTGGGATCCGTCCAAGAACGAAACGCGTTCGATGCGCTCCAAGGAAGAAGCACATGATTACCGCTATTTCCCGGATCCGGATCTTCTCCCGGTCGTGCTTGAGCAAAGCTGGGTCGACCAGATCAAACAGACACTGCCCGAACTTCCCGACCAAAAGAAACATCGCTTCATGAACTCTTATGGTTTGAGCCCTTATGACTCCATGGTTCTGATTGCAGAACGCTCCCGTGCGACTTTTTATGAAACTGTCGCTACAGGACGCGATCCGAAGATCGCCGCTAACTGGGTGATCAATGAACTCCTCGGTGCATTGAATAAAGCAGGTAAACCGCTGGAAGAATCCCCGATCACTGCCGCGCAACTCGGCGGCCTTATCGCGTTGATTTCAGACAACACAATCTCAGGCAAGATCGCCAAGGATGTGTTTGCGGAAATGATCGAAACAGGTCAGGATGCAGACAAGATCGTCGAAAGCAAAGGCCTCAAGCAAGTTACCGATATCGGCGCGATCGAGAAGATCGTCGATGAAGTCCTCGCCGAGAACCCTGATAACGTCGCAGCCTATAAAGGCGGCAAGGACAAGCTCTTCGGCTTCTTCGTCGGTGCCACAATGAAGAAATCGCAAGGCAAGGCCAACCCGGACATCGTCAACGAGCTTCTGAAGAAGAAATTGTCGTAACGATGTTTCTATATTCGTCATCCTGAGCGCATGCGAAGGATCTTGCTGCAACAAACAGGATTCTTCGGCTTTGCCTCAGAATGACAGCTTGCATATGAATAAAATTAAAATCGAACAACTGGATAAATTCCACATCGCCCGCGACGATCTTTTGCCGGGCGGAACAAAACGGCGCGCGCTTGAAAAATGGCTACCCAGTCTCGATAGCGATCACTTCATCTATGTCGGCAGCGTCTACGGCTCCGGCGGCTGGGCACTGGCTGAAGCCTGCAAGGAACTTGGCTTCGGTTGTACGCTTTATATTCCCCAATCACCTTATGAGCCCGACTGGCTCAACTCCCTCTCCCTGTCGCTACGCTCCTTTCCCTCTCCCTCATTTTATGAGGGAGAGGGATCAAGGGAGAGGGAGATTTCCGTCATCAGGACAGATCCGATGCCTGTTCAAGATCTCTATGACTCACTTAAAGATCAGAAGGGCCTCTTGCCTTTGGGTTATGACGATCCATATTTCAAAAACTGCCTCGCCGATGTTTTTAAATCGATTGATATGGCACCGAGTGAGATCTGGATGCCCTGCGTCAGCGGCGTTCTGGTACAGGCCGCCCGCCAGGCATGGCCGGATATTCCACTAAATGCCGTCTGCGTGGCGAAACATCACGGAGATCTTGGCAAAGCCCGCAAATATCAGGCATCCGAGAAATATCATCAGAGAGCGCAAAGCTTGCCTCCCTATCCGTCCAATCTATTTAGTGACGCAAAACTCTGGCAATTCGCCTCCCGGTTTGCTTTAAATAATGCGCTGATTTGGAATACGAGCATTTAAATGAATTTTTTTAAGAAATACATCGAACTGACCCCGCCAGACGGCCGCCCGAGTCATTTCCCGTCGACTGTCGGCGCGACGATCAGGCAAATTTATACGCTCGACAAAGGCCGCTGGAATTTCTTGCTGTGCATAGCCACGATCGCCGCCTTTATCGAGCCGTCGATCATGTGGTTTCTGGGCCAGTTCATTGACCTGATTTCATCAGGCCAGCTTCACCCCGATGAAGCCCTGACCCATCCTTATTTTATCGCAGTGATATTGCTGTTCCTTGTCATCCTTCCCGGATTTGACTCGGTTGAGAATGTCACCCAGAACTTGCTGATCAGTTCGAAGATGGCGCAGCGGACGCGTTTCCGCGCGATGAATTATCTGACGCATCAGTCGATGGATTTCTTCTCGAATGAAATGGCGGGCCGCCTCGCCGCCAAATCTTTCGAATTCAGCCGTTCGGCGGTCGACCTGATGATCACCGTCATAACCCAGACATGGTATGTCGTCACCTTCTTTATGGGCACGCTTATATTCTGCATTCATACCAACTGGATGCTCGCGCTGGCCATGACAATATGGGGCAGCATTAGCATTTTCATGGTTCTGTTCTTTACACCGATTATCGCGCGCCGCGCCGACCGCATGACGGAAAGCTATTCGACAGCACTCGGACGATCTGTCGATATTCTCTCGAACATCTCCCTGACCAAGCTGTTCTCGAAACCTGAAAGCGAGAATATCGGCTTTATGAGCCTTTTGAACGACCATCTGTTCAACGCCTATCAGAAGAACAAGATTGTCACACTTTCCGTTGCCTCCATCTATATCTGGAACGGTATATGTGTCGCCGCTATTATCTTCCTCTCTATCTGGCTGTGGACGCATGGCACGATCCAGATAGGTGCGCTTGTCGCCCTGTTCCCGCTGATCCTGCGTATTCGCGTCCAGACCGACTGGCTGTTCATGCAGGCCTCGATGATCTCGGAAAATTACGGCTCGGTTCTGAACGGTATCGAGATTTTCCAGCGCCCTGTCGAGATCATGGACAAAACGGAGGCCGCAATCCTGCCGCATGTCAAAGGCGATATTGATTTTCACGATGTCCATTTCACCTATTCCTCAGGCCGCCGGGTTTTCCAAGGGCTCAACCTGCATATTCCCGCAGGGCAGAAAGTCGGCCTTGTCGGGCCGAGTGGTGCCGGCAAAACCACGCTGGTCAGCCTCATCCTGCGTTTTTACGACATCCAGTCAGGCAGCATTAAAATCGACGGTTACGATATCGACGACGTAACTCAAAATTCCCTTCGCTCTCAGATCAGCATGGTCACGCAGGAACCGGCGCTATTGAACCGCTCCATCATGGACAATTTAAGATACGGTCGCATGGATGCGAGTGCGCAGGACATCGAAGCAGCCGTTAAACAGGCCGCCGCCGCCGATTTCATTCCCCACCTGCGCGATAAAATGGGCAATACCGGCTATGAAGCGCATGTAGGTGAACGCGGTGTCAAACTCTCGGGCGGACAGCGCCAACGTATTTCTATTGCGCGGCTGATCCTCAAGGACGCGCCGATCATGCTGCTCGACGAAGCCACTTCCGCACTCGACAGCGAAATCGAAGCCGTCGTGCAGGAACAAATCTATCCATTGATGGAAAATCGTACGGTTATCGCCATCGCCCACCGCCTTTCGACCGTCATGCGTATGGATCGCCTGCTGGTGCTCGATCACGGTCGTATCGTCGAGGACGGTACTCATGCCGAGCTTCTGGAGAAAGGCGGCCTCTATGCCCGCCTCTGGAGCCGCCAGTCGCAGGGTTTTTTGCCTGATTAACAGCGAAAAGATTGATTTTTGAGCTGCAGATGTGGTTTGGTGGCGGTCCATTAACCAGACTGAGTACCTATGACGCTGCCTGCACCGCAAATTCTAAAAGTTGACGGCTATACCGTAATCGACGATCACAAGATCGGAACGAAATACCGGATGGCCCTCGCGCTTGCCGCCGCTTCCACTAAGAAAGATTTCTACTATGCGACGACGGATAGCGGCGACAGCCCGGCCGCCCTCGCCCGCGCCTGTCATGAGCACGGCAAAAATCTCGTTCTCTTCACGCCTGAACTTCATCGCGACAAAACGCCGACGCTGCGTCTCGCCGAACAATTCAACGCGAAGGTCGATCCGCAAACAGGCGTGACCGATTACGACCCTGTCTATGATATCGCGTCCAAGGCCGCACGCCGCGACGGTGCGGAATTCATCGATTTCGACGACCAGACGGCTATCGATGTCCTCGCCGATATCGCGCGCTCGTTAAATCTTTCGCCGCAAAGCGTATGGTCCGCGTCCGCCAAGGGTGCCATGTCGCGCGCCTATCAACTGGCCTGGCCCGATGCCGATCATTACGCGGTCGCCGTCATGGATTACCGCGAAGCCGATTTCGGACAGGCGAAAGTCTATCGTACCGACACGCCCTACCGGGATCCTTTCGAAGGCCCGACAGCGTTTCCCTGCAACCGTAATTATGAAGCCAAAGCCTGGGAATTCATGAAAACCCACATGGAACCCAATGAAAACGTGGTTTTCTGGAATCCCGCCGGTCCCAATTAGATTATTGATTTCCTAAGGTAAATCCTCTAATTTCGCCCTCATTGGTACGGAGTTGTGGCCGAGAGGCTGCCCGCCTGCGAAGGCAGGCAAAACAAAATACCCTCCTTCAGCCTTAGCACCTGAAGGTTATTTTAGTGGAGCTGTGGCCGAGAGGCTGAAGGCAACGGTTTGCTAAATCGTCATACGGGTTATACCGTATCGAGGGTTCGAATCCCTCCGGCTCCGCCATTTATACCTGCATCTCCCCCCGTTTTAAGAACCGTTTTTCAATGTTATAGTCTGGTCTGGGATTGAAACATCAGGGGAGCGCTATGCATTTAATAACTGATCCAAAAGCTATTAAAGACGTTCATCACAAATATCTCGACATACTGGGCATGATCTGGATCGCGGTGCTTATTATTGGCGCATATACCAGCATCAAGACTTTCGATTTCGGCCCATTCGTATTTTCTGTTGCCGTTATTTTTTATCCTATAACATATATTTTTGCCGATCTTTTTACTGAAGTGTATGGCTACAAGAAGACCAGAAGAATCGTATGGACGGGCCTGTTCTGCCTGGTTCTCACATCATGCATCGCGTACTTGTATTCCATCGTTACGCCCAGCGTCTCATTCAAAGATCAAGCAGCCTTCGAACTTATTTTTAAAGCAACCCCTATAGTCTTTGTCGGCTACGTAATTTCTTTTTTTGCAGGAGAATTTTCAAATTCATTCATATTGGCAAAAATGAAAATCCTGACAAATGGCCGCCATTTATGGCTTCGTCTTGTCTGCTCTACCCTTGTGGGCCAGACAGCGGACAATGGCATAGCCTATGTCTGGGCTTGCGTATTGGGCGGATACTTTGTCGCTGCTGAACTGCCTAACCTTATATTCTCAACAGTGCTTTTCTGCACAGTATGGGAATTTCTTGCCACGCCGATAACCTATAAAATCACCAACTTCCTTAAAAAAGCGGAAGGTCTGGATATTTACGACCGGAATACGGATTTCAATCCGTTCTCTCTTAAAACTTAACGCTATTGGAATTAACCACCATTTTCTTGACAATTCCCGACCACCTCCCTAACGCTGTTTCTCATAATATGGAGATCTGGCGATGAGTGATTATAAGGAAGAAATTCTGGCGCAGCGGATTTGTGAGCGTCTTGGCGGATTGTCGTCGGAGATGGCGCAGGAGCGCGCCGGCTGGCCGACTGAAATGCATGACCTCATCCCTTATTTCAACGCTTTAAGCTCTGACAGTTTCAAAGTCGTTCTCGACCTGCGTGAAGATAAAGTCGTATCCCGCGAACTGCTTAAACAGATCGAAGAAAATGTAAACGGCAACACCAATTCTTTCACGCGTCAAGTGCATGGAGAATTCGAGTTTGGCGACGATTTTCTCGATACGCTCGATGCGCCGGCCCTGCTCGCGACCTTCAACGCCGCAACATGCAGCGGCCTGAAAGAGCGCCTTGCGGCACATAGGACCGTCCAACGCCTCTTCGGCAATCATGAAGGCGCGCTGCGTGGTTGCGAAGTCTATAAACATGAGGGGGCTGCCGGCGATGTCATCATGTATCGCGATATTCCGGGCCTCGAAATGACCATGAATAATTTGCTTCAATGGAAGCCGCATTCACCTAAATGATATAGGCGATTTTAAGGACTTCGATTTTTTCAGAACCCGCGTCGGTGCGCACTTCGACTTCATCCCCGACTTCGCTTTTCATCAGCGCGCGGGCGACAGGTGACAACCAGTTGATTTTTCCCTGATCCATATCGGCCTCGTCGACGCTGACCAGCTTGACTGTCATCTCGGTATTGTCTTCGCGCAGGTAAGTCACCGTTGCGCCAAAAAAGACCTTGGTCAGTTTCTGCTGCTGTTTAGGATCGACGACTTCCACGTCTTCAAGCCGCTTGGTCAAGTATCTTAACCGGCGGTCGATCTCGCGCAGCCTTTTCTTATTATAGATGTAATCGCCGTTTTCGGAACGGTCGCCATTACCGGCGGCCCAGGACACGATCTCAACGATTTTCGGGCGTTCTTCCTTGGTAAGCTTGCGCAACTCCTCGGTCATCGCCGCGAAACCTTCCGGTGTCATCAGGTTCTTGACATTGGCAGGAAGGGGATCCGGTTCGTCAAACTCTTCCTCGAGTTCCGGACCATCTTCTTTAGTAAATGCTTTGCTCATGTAATTCCGCTAATCAGTCTGTTTATCAGGCAGTACGCATACCTTTAATAAACTTATCAACCTGTCCGCGCAAATTGTCAGCATGTATTTTCAGCTCCGTTGAAACAGACAGAACGTTCGCGGCCATTTCCCGTGTCTCGCTTGAGGCCTGCGTCACGCCGCTGATATTATGCGATACTTCACCACTGCTGGCTGAAGCCTGCTGGATATTACGAGAAATCTCGTTCGTCGCCGTACCCTGTTGCTGCGCGGCACTGGAAATAGCATTGGTACTGTTCGATATAGACCCCACCATCTCATTAATTGTCCTGACGGCATTGGCAACACGATCGGTTTTCTCCTGCATCATCAGGATCTTGCCGTTAATTTCCTCGGTTGCCACATTGGTCTGTCCGGCAAGCGTCTTGACCTCATTGGCGACAACGGCAAAACCTTTACCCAGTTCCCCCGCGCGCGCCGCCTCGATCGTCGCGTTCAGCGCCAGCAGGTTTGTCTGTTTCGCGATATTCTGGATCAATTCGACGACGGTGCTTATTTCAGAAACCGCTTCATGAAGCTCAGTTACTACTTTATTCGTATGCTCCGCTTCTCTGGCCGCATCATTTGTCTGCTGATTGGCCCCGTCGATCTGGCGGTTGATCTCCTGAATGGATGTCGACAATTCTTCCGCCGCGGACGCGACCGTTTGCACATTGGCCGAAGCCTCGCCAGTCAGCGATGAAACCGCCGTGATCTTATTGCTTGCATCATCGGCAATCACGGACAGGCCTTCGGCGCTCTTCTGCATTTCCATCGAGGATAAATTGATCGAATTTATCACGCCCATAATTTCAGTTTCGAAATTCTGCGCAACCCGGTCCATATCCTGCTTACGCTGTACTTCCTGATTTCTGGTCATCGCTTCAATATGATGTCTGGCCTCTGTTGCCTCGACATTCAGTTTGTTCGCTTCGGCGATCGAAAGATCCGACTTGTCAAAAGCCTGTGCCAGCGTAAATGAAATCCAGATCAGGATACCCGCTTCGGCCAGCACGACGACCGCATGGAAAACAACGCGCAGAAAATCTGCGCCGTCCGGAAAAACCGCATATGAATAAGTGAAGTTCAGGATCAGGTGATGAACCGCGATCGCGGCAGTCCCGAAAATAATCGCCTTCCAGTCACAGAAGCCAACAAGCAGCGCAAGCGCCGCAAAGAAATAAATATGGCTGTCGATCTGCCATTTATCGCCGGCGAACTGGTAGACCAACAGCGCGGGAGCCAGCGTCACACAAACGGCGATAATCGCGCGCGACGAACCGCCTTGCCCGACAAGCTTCTGGTAAAGCGTTGCAATAAACGCAAGAACTGCCATTATCGATACCGGACCAACCCATTGATTGTCCCTGAGCATGCCAAGTCCTGCAAAAACAGGAATCTGAAGCCACAGAAAAGCCAGAAGTATATTCGTGGTCATCGCACGCAGGCGTTCAAGTGATGTCATCGTTCTTATCCTGACAGGTTTCGGGTTTGGGCAGTGACTGAGGGCAACTCACTTTTAAAGAAACATCCGCCGGCGACGGCGGCATTAAATACCAGCCACGCGCCATGCGCATATAATTCCGCCGGGATATTATCACGACTATTGTCGACAATAAGGATGGAATTTCCGGCACCCGCGCGGATAAGCCTGCCGCCGACCTGCGCGACGGAGGCTGCATTCTGGACAAGGCTCCTGCCAGGCGGGAAAATGACGGCGAGCTGCTTCGTATTCGAATTGACGCGGCCTGTAGCGATCACAGCGGTCAGCAGGCTGAGAAAAATAAGCAAAACTGGCGGCACTATGCTGTTTTTCACGAACACTCGCTTTATTTGATATCGCTAATATAATATACCGGAACAATCATTAAGACAACTTTACCATGGCTAAGCTCTTGAGTTAGCTGACCTTAAGCAAAGAAAATTCTATCAATTAAACTGAAAACAGGGAATATGCTCTCCCAATAAAGAGATGGATTTAATGACGACAGAGAATCAGCAATGGCTGCCCTGCCCGCGCCCTGCGGTAAACGACACGATACGCTGGAGAGAACCTATCTGGGCCGCGCCGAACAAACCGCGCGGGAAGCCGGATAAGATCGGCGAACAGATGATCGTGGCCCGCATGGTCACGAGCGAGGAATTTCTTGAATTGAATGTCATTAGCGTCGAACGCATCAGCGCGAATGACGCGCCTCTCAAAGTTAAAGCCGGCGATATCATCCGCCGTAAGAATTCAACCCTGGCTTTGGGCGAGTGCCAGAAACTCAATAAGGACGTAAAATGAAAACCGGAACAGTCATTCTCTACAAAGCCGATCGCGGCTATGGCTTTATCAGACCCGATGACGGCGCTGCCAATGTCTATGTGCATATCTCGGCTCTTGAGCAGGCCGGAATTGAAAAACTCGCTGAAGGCGATAAACTGTCCTTTGACCTGCAGACGCAGGACGAAAAGATTTCAGCGACGAATATCAAGCTTCTGGATGCCTGATGGTAACAAGAGTTTTTGCTCTTCTATTGATTATAAACGGCCTGTTTATGGGTCCGGCACAAGCTGGCGTGCTGCGCGACCGACTACAGGCGCGCATGCAACAGCGAGCCGCGCCAGTTGAAATCGCCTACGGCAAAGACCCCAAACAAAAATTCGATGTCTATGCACCGGGGAATGCGAAAAACGCGCCCGTCATCGTCATGGTGCATGGAGGTGCCTGGAAAGTCGGCGACAAATCAAACGGTCGTGTAACTGAAAATAAAATCGCACACTGGCTGCCACAGGGTTTCATCTTTATCTCTGTCAATTACCGCCTGAGCCCGGCCGCCGCCGTGCAGGATGAAGCCGACGACGTGGCCTCTGCCCTTGCCTATATCCAGAAGAACGCAGCCCTCTGGGGTGGCGATCCTGATAAAATAATCCTGATGGGCCATTCGGCCGGAGCACATCTCGTCGCCCTTCTCTCCGCCGATCCGGCGCGTATCGCCAGCTTTGGCGTAAAACCTTGGCGCGGGACGATCGTCCTTGATAGCGCGGCACTTGATCTCGTTGAAATTATGAAGCGTAAACATTACGGCTTTTATGACGATGTATTCGGCTCCGATCCAGCCACATGGCCGCCGTTATCGCCTATTCACCGGATGAAACCCGATGTATTGCCGATGCTGGTTGTCTGCTCGACGAAGCGCGATGATTCCTGCCCTCCATCCTATGAATTCACAAAACTGGCAACGGCGCTCAGCGCGCCGTCTCAGGTTCTGGAGCAAAACCTGACGCATGAAGAGATCAATGAAACTCTTGGCCTGCCGGGAGCCTATACCCAGACTGTCGATGATTTCATTCAAACGCTGCTGAAGAAGTAAATCACATGAAAGAAATCCTGTTTGTTTCCGCCCTGCTTCTTTTAACCGCCTGTCAGGATAAAACCGACACGCCGCGCTATACGGCAGGCATCTTTTGCAATTTTACAAAGACCGCCCATTTCGACGCACCTGAAGAAATCCTGACCGCCGACCTGATACAGGAGATCGCCACGGCCAAGGAGAAAAATGCGAAAATCATCGATACCGCGCCGGATCAGAAGCCGCCGCTCGGCGACGGCATCCCCTACCAATCCTATCCGGATATCGCGCCTGATTGCGAAATCGGCACCGTCACCAATACGGGCGAAGAAGTTAAAGTCGAGATCAAACATATATTTCCCAACGAGCCCAAAGCCGACTGGTCTGACTTCCTCGTGCTGAAACATCTCAATGAACAATGGAAGATAGATGACGTGATCTACGAGAAAGCAGATTCAAAGGAAAGCCTGAGAAGCGCGCTTATCTCCCTGTTTGAAAAATAAACCGGACGGTTACCTTTTATGAGACAGATGCTCCATTGAGATATCCGGGCAATTGATATCCAGCTGGCCCATTTCCAGTTTTTCCCGAGCCTCGCTCGCGATGCTGTTATAGACATTGCGAAACGCCTGAAAATCTTCCTCTTCCAGTTTTTCAATATCCATCAGGACCAGATGCGCGCCGTTGGTCGCACGGATCAGTTCGTCAAGCTTGAGATGCAATGCCTCGGTATCGCGGTTTTGCGTACTCTGGATCAGGAATACCATCAGGAAAGTAATAATGGTGGTGCCTGTATTTATGACCAGTTGCCATGTATCGGAAAATCCGAACAACGGACCGGAGCCGGCCCATATGAGAATAACTGCCACCGCACCCAGGAATGCATAGGGATGCCCCGTCAGTTCTGCAATTCTCTGCGATATCTTGATAAAGGAAGCTCTGGACGACATGGGAAATCCTCTTTCTATAAACCTGCCATTTAACCTAGAGGAACCAATGCGCAATTCAATCGTTTATGTAGGGCACTGGTTTTTGAAAGGATTTATTATGAACAAACATATTTTGGCTACACTTCTTGTCTCTGGACTTATCATCCCTGCTGCCGCGCAGGCGCAGTCAACCATTACGACGACATCAACCGGTCCGACGACGATCATTACCCGCTCGACGGATACCGACCCGCGCGCCGCGAAAATCGTTTCACCAGAAGAGTTTTCGACCTATGTCTACAGCCGCTGGGATAAAAACGGCGATGGATTTATCTCGAAAGATGAATGGGATTATAACGTCAGCCAATGGTACGGCCCGAAAGTGACTACCTACAGAAACTATACGGACTGGGACTTGAACCATAACGGCCAGATCGATCCGTCTGAATTCGATGCAGCACTGAAATCCACGGGCCTTTACAAGACCTGGAGCGTCACCACGACATCCACCTCGACTGACACGACAAGGCTAAGCCCTGATGCAGCTTTCGCCGCCCACGATCTCAATGGTGACGGCAAGATCGTCCCGAGCGAGTGGAACCAGACATACAGACCATAAAAACAAAAAAACCCGGCAATTGCCGGGTTTTTAATTCTGTCGAAACAGGTAAAATTATTTACCTACTGCTTCTTTCAGTTCTTTCGCTGCGCGGAAAGCAATTTTCTTTTTCGCAGGGATTTTGATTTGTTCGCCAGTTGCTGGGTTACGGCCCATGCGTGCTGCGCGTTTTTTAACTTGAAGAATGCCGAGGCCAGCCATACGGATACGGTTGCCTTTTTTCAGGTTCTTAACAATGTGAGCAACCAGTTCGTCTGTGATCTGGTTAGCTTGTTTTTTTGTCAACTCATGCTTCTCAGCAACTTCAGCAGAAATTTGCTTCAGTGTTACTGTTGGGTTAGCAGGTGTTTTAGCTGTTGTAGCAGCTGCTTTTGCAGGAGCTTTAGCTTTGGTTGCAGTAGCCATGTTCTAGGTCTCTCTTTGAGGTTAGAAGTTTTAAAAAACACGTACGCAAAGTGCAGAAAACGCAGCCGTTACAGGCTTAATTACGAATCAAAAACCTTGCGTATGGATGATTCATGCCAGAATTCGACAGGCGCGTCGAATATAAAATGCATGAAAAAGCTTATTTTACAGGCTTTTCGGCTATTATTTATCGGGAAAAGCCCTATTTCAAGCTTTACAACGGCATTTAAGCCCCTTAAAGGACCGCCCTAAAACCATATATACAGCCCTTTTAAACCATGGTAAAAACTACCTTCGGTTTCTAAGAGCTCAGTCGTGGCCTTTGTATAAGGTTCGGTTTGATACTCCGTGAGACTATCCACAATCAAACTGAACTAAAAGGTGATCTAATGGCTAAAGGTAAAGTAAAATGGTTCAACACCCAAAAAGGTTTTGGGTTTATCGTTCCTGATGATGGCGGCAAAGATGTGTTTGTTCACATTTCTGCGGTTGAACGCTCCGGCCTGCGCGGTCTTAACGAGAATCAAGTTGTAGAATACGACCTGCAAACAGAAAAAGGCAAAGTTGCCGCTGTTAACATCAAAGCATCGTAATCTTCTAAGCTTTTTAAAAAACTCCATCCGGTTTATGCTCAAGCATTAAAGGATGGAGTTTTTTTATGCCCGCAACAAAGAAGAATACACAAATCAGCAAACCCAGAAACTTCCCGGTTTTACAGGCCCCCGACGTTCTCGTCTCCAAATCAACAGGCAAAGCCGTTCCCATCCATGTCATTCGTACAAACGGGTTCGATGCCTGGATCAAATCCCAGCCGAAAGCAATCCTTTCTTCCCTGACCGCCCAGGGGTTCAAGGCCGTCAATAATTCCGTCGGCATCACTTATGTCGGGGACAAACTGGATGCGGTTTATGTTTGCGTCGGAGAACAGATCTCTCTTTATGCCTTTGCCGCCGTTGCCGAGCATATAATAAAGTCAGTCTCAGAAAAATTGTCGGATCAGATTTTTGCGCTCGAAGATAAAAATCTTTCCGAGAAAGACCTTGAACAGATTTCCGTCGGCTGGTCTCTCGCCGCTTATAAATTCGATGCTTATAAGAAGAATACAAAAAAATATCCAAAACTTCTCTGGTCTAAACGCGCTGATAAAAATCGTATTGAAGCCCTGATCCAGTCAATCTCGCTAATCAGAAATCTGATTAACCTGCCGCCAAACGCGCTCGGCCCAGCCGAATTAGCCGATGCCGCGAAGCAAGTCGCCGCCGCCAAGAAAGCCACAATCAAAATCACCGAAGATAAAAAGCTTTTAACTGCCAATTTCCCAATGATTTATGCGGTTGGCGATAGTTCCGAACGCCGCCCGCGTCTGATCGACATTACATGGGGCAAGGCGAGCGATCCAAAACTGACACTGGTTGGCAAAGGCGTTGTCTTTGACACTGGCGGGCTCGATATCAAGCCGAGCTCAGCCATGCTGCTCATGAAAAAGGATATGGGTGGTTCGGCCATGGTGCTCGGCCTCGCCTGGATGATTATCTCGCTTAATCTTCCGGTGCGTCTGCGTGTTCTTATACCGGCGGTTGAAAATTCAATCTCAGGAATTGCCTATCGCCCAGGCGATATCCTGACTTCGCGTCAAGGATTGACCGTTGAAATCGGCAATACCGATGCCGAAGGACGCCTCGTCATGGCCGATTGCCTGACTCTGGCCTGTGAAGAAAAACCGGATCTGCTGATCGACTTCTCGACACTCACAGGCGCGGCACGCTCGGCGCTCGGTTTCGAGCTTCCAGCCATGTTCTCCAATAATGACAATATCGGCGCGGAGCTGCAGCGGATTTCCATGAGCGTCGAAGATCCCGTCTGGCAGATGCCGCTCTGGCAACCTTACAAAAATGACATCATGTCGCCGGTCGCGGATATTAACAATGCCGGCAATAATCCAGCCGGAGCGATCACCGCCGCCTTGTTTTTAGAGCATTTCATTACAAATAATACTGACTGGGTTCATATCGATCACTATGCCTGGGAACAATCCGGCCGCCCCGGCCGTCCGAAAGGCGGAGCCGATATGGCCATGCGCGCAACCCTCGCCTATCTCGAAAAGAGATACGCGAAAAAGAAAACAGCAGGCAGGAAAAAATGAAAAAAGGAATTCTGATTTTGGGCTTCGGCCTTTTACTCACGGCATGCGCCTCGCCGACATTCCAGATGTCGCCTGAACAAGTCGCCTCGCTTTCCGATGACCAGCTTTGCTCGTATCAGAATAATTACCGCGATGAGACGAAACTCCTCGATGAAATTTCTCACCGCAAACTGAATTGCGACCGTTTCTATCGTGAATGCCTGCGCCAGGGAAATACACCTGGCACACAGGCCATGGGCTTTTGTATAGCGACGCTGCGCGAAAACGAACGCCTGCAATATGAACGTGAATCATGGCGCAACGATATCAACGTCTACAACACCTTCCCGCATCACCATATTCATTAAGCCGCAACAGATGAAATCGAAACTGTGTTTTATCGGCGGAGCGCCACGTACAGGAAAGACCACCCTTTCCCGTCGCCTTATTAAAGAATACGGATTCAGCCATCTGGCGGTCGACAGCATCGTCCACGCATTCGAACATTCCTCCCCGCCATCGGGGATCGCGCATCTGACCGGCAACGATCTCGCCGTCATGGACAAGATATCGGAATTTTTATATGAGCAAATTCGCTGGCATATAAATCATGACATACCATTGGTCGTCGAAGGCTATCATTTAAAACCGGAGCATTTTAGAAAGTATATGGGCGACATCCCGTTTCAATCTGTTTTCTTTGGATATGCCAGACCTGCCGAGGCGGATAAAATGCTGCGATCCATTCGCGCCAGTGAAACGCCTTCAGACTGGACACGCAGTTTCAGCGACGACCAGATGCTTGGTTACCTATCCGGTTTTATCGAGACGGATCGATTTATCGAGCAAAACTGCAAAGAGCATAATTGCCGATACATGCCAGTCACCGGCAATCTCGACGAGACCGCGCGCGAAGCCTACCGGATTCTAACCTTATAATTTTTGCAGAATACTTGCGGCGAATTCAGGTAATGTATCGTCGCGCGCGCCCATGACGATAACCCGGTCGCCTTTCTCGGCGATTTCGACGACGGCATCGGCGATCTGGTCGCGTTTTTCAAACCATAGCGCATTCAGATCTTTTGCGTTCAGATCTTCTACGAAATCTTTTGCCGTATAGCTTCGGTCTACCGTGCCACCCAGATATAAAACCTCCGGCATGAAAATCCCATCATCCCGTGACAGGTATTTTTTAAAGCTATCGGCGAGTTCCTGTTTCATCAGCCTTAGCGGTCCGAAACCGTGCATCTGGAAGATGATCAACAATCGCCCCGGAAATTCCTTAAGGGTTGCCAAACTGGCCTCGATCTTGTCGGGATTGTGCGCGAAATCATCGATAACGGTTATATCGTGTCTGCGCCCGACAATCTCCATACGGCGTTTTATACCTTTAAATCCCGAGAGAATTTCGCAAGCCTGCCCGATATCAAACCCGAGCGCCGAGATCGCAGCCAGTGCCGCAAGCGCGTTCGACAAATTATGCCGTCCCGGCACATTGAGTTTCAACGTATGAACCTGATTTATAATGCAATCGATCCCATCCGCGCGCGGCTTGATGTCATCGGCGAAAAGATCCGCAGCGCGATCTCTTAAAGAATATGTAATGGCTTTCTCAGGAAATCTTTCCGCCATGATGCGGACTTCCTGATTATCGAGATTTAAAACCGCCTTGTCCGCCTTATTTATAAAATTACCGAACAGGATGCGCAGTTCCTCAACGCTTTTATGGTCGAGTGAAATATTGTTCAGAACGGCAATGGTCGGATTATAAAGCTCGATCGAACCATCGCTTTCATCCGCTTCGGTGATAAAGAGATCGGCATCACCCGATAAAGCCGTCGCATAGGGGTTTTTCTCGCTCGCGAAATTGCGAAATACCGCGCCGTTCATCACGGTCGGGTCTTCACCCATTTCATGCAGGATATAGCCCAGCATCCCGGTCGTCGTCGATTTCCCGCTCGTACCGGCGATGGCGATCCGGTCATTTGCCTGATTGAAAAGGTTCGCGAGCAATTCAGCGCGCCTGACAATCTTGATGTTAAGCTGTCTTGCCTTGGCGACCTCGGGGATTGAATCCTCGATAGCGCTTGAGACGACAAGAACCATATCCTTATGCAGGCCCGAACCGTCCTGCGGCGCAATCTCGATCCCCTGATCTTCAATATATTTGAATTTTTCCGGCGTACGCCCCTGGTCATGCGAACGGTCGGAACCGTATATCGCACATCCCTGCCCCTTGAGAATAATAGCAAGCGGCAACATGCCACTGCCGCCAATGCCGCAGAAAAAATATTTACGCTGCGACAACATGTTTATTTTTTAACGCCTGGATCGGCTTCCAGCATGCGCTCTTTACGCTCTTTGGCAAACGCCTGCTTGGCATCATAGTCTTCATAGGCGGCGGCGCTTTTCGCTGCTTCAGCCGCATCGCCCGGCAAAGCATTGGTTTTAGGCCCCATATCCTCGATACCGGCAGAAGCAGGATCGATGCCGTCGGCGTTATGATAGTTCGGCAGACCGTATGAAGTTGCAACCGTATCCGACATATCGATGATGATATGTTCAGGGTATTTGAACAAGGCACGTGAGTAAGCGTCATATGTTACGCCAGGAGCCACTCCGTTGCTGACGTTCGTTGCGGCCCATGGCTCGATCGATGTCGGGATATTGAATGTCTTGTGGCGGTTGCCCGGCGCATAACAATCGGCCGTCATATCGAGGCGCGAACGCTTCATCGTGATTTTCTGCGGCAGCCTGACTTTATACGTCAATTCGCCGGTCGTCAGATCGCACCACACATCGGTCGCGCCAGCCGCTTCAAAAGTGACCTCCTGCGACGATCCCTCGAGAAGGGTCGCGCACGAGGTGAGCGCGGACAAAGCAAGAAGTGAAACGAGGACGCGGGACGTAAAACGGGACATGGAGGAATCCTATGAAGCCAAGGAATGAATCTTCCTTTCTTTATACAGGAATTGGCACTTCAGGGCAATTAGGCAGCTTTTTTGCCGCCTTCAGACCCCTGAACCTTGAAAGTAAGCCCGTCCGGCTTGGCTCCGACCTGTACGACCGACCCGTTGGGGATTTCACCCTTGAGAATCATCTCGGCCAGCTCGTTCTGGAGATAGGTCTGGATCGCGCGTTTGAGAGGGCGCGCGCCATAAACCGGGTCATACCCGCGCTCACCGAGCCATTGCTTGGCCTTATCGTCCACCTGAAGCCTGATCTGGCGATCTTCGAGAAGCTTCTGCAAATGAACCAGCTGGATATCCACGATCCCCGCCATTTGCGCACGGCCCAGCCTGCGGAACAGCAGGATTTCGTCGAGACGGTTCAAGAACTCCGGACGGAAGAATTTGCGTACCGCCTCCATGACCTGCGGACGAACTTTCTCGATATCCTCGCCTTCCTTCTGGTTGGCGATATTCTCGGCCCCGAGATTGGATGTCATGATCAAAACGGTATTGCTGAAATCAACTGTGCGGCCCTGCCCGTCCGTCAGGCGGCCGTCATCCAGAACCTGTAACAGGATATTGAACACATCCGGATGCGCTTTCTCGATCTCATCGAACAGGATGACCTGATACGGGCGACGACGCACCGCTTCGGTCAACGCACCGCCTTCATCATAACCGACATAACCTGGAGGCGCACCGATCATACGCGCGACGGAATGTTTCTCCATATATTCCGACATGTCGATCCTGACCATCGCGCTGTCGTCATCGAACAGGAATTCGGCCAAAGCTTTCGTGAGTTCCGTTTTACCGACACCTGTCGGCCCGAGGAACAGGAAGGACCCGATCGGGCGGCGCGGATCCTGCAGACCGGCGCGTGAACGCCGAATGGCGGCGGCGACGGCCTTGACGGCTTCCGCCTGCCCGACAACACGCGCGTTGAGTTTGTTCTCCATGTTCAGGAGTTTCTGGTTTTCACCTTCCATCATCTTGTCCATCGGGATGCCGGTCCAGCGGCTGACGATCGACGCAATATCATCCGCTGTCACTTCTTCGTTGATCAGACTGCGGCTTGAATGTTTCGACGCTTCTTCCAAAGCTTTTTGCAATTCCGGAATCTTGCCGTATTTAATTTCCGACGCTTTCGACCAGTTGCCTTCACGCTCGGCCTGTTCAAGTTCAATACGCGCGCGATCGAGTTCTTCAGTAACTTTCTGGCCTTTATTAACTTTTTCTTTTTCGGCCTGCCACTGCGCGGTCATGTTGGCGGATTTCGATTCAAGATCTTTCAGTTCGATATCGATTTTGCCAAGACGGTCTTTCGACGCACTGTCGGATTCTTTTTTCAGGGCCTCGCGCTCAATTTTGAGTTGGATGATACGGCGGTCAAGCTCGTCAATGGCTTCAGGTTTGCTGTCGACCTGAATACGCAAACGTGAAGATGCCTCATCGATCAGGTCGATCGCCTTATCGGGGAGAAAACGGTCGGTGATATAACGGTTTGACATCTGCGCGGCGGCAACGATCGCGCCGTCAGTGATACGCACCCCGTGATGGACTTCGTATTTCTCCTTCAACCCTCGCAGGATCGAGATTGTATCTTCGACCGTCGGCTCGGACACGAACACTGCCTGGAAACGCCGCGCCAGCGCCGCGTCTTTTTCGATATGCTTGCGGTATTCATCCAAAGTGGTCGCACCGACCATATGAAGCTCACCACGCGCCAGCGCAGGTTTGAGCATATTCGACGCATCCATCGAACCTTCCGATTTACCTGCCCCGACAAGCGTATGCAGCTCATCAAGAAAGATAATGATTTCACCGGCACCTGAACGCACTTCATCAAGAACTGCTTTCAACCGCTCCTCGAATTCACCGCGGAATTTCGCACCAGCCACCAGCGCACCGAGATCGAGCGACATCAGTCGTTTGTTGCGCAGGCTCTCCGGCACATCACCATTGATAATTCGTTGAGCAAGACCTTCGATAATCGCCGTCTTGCCTACGCCCGGTTCGCCAATGAGGACCGGATTGTTTTTTGTTCGGCGACTTAACACCTGGATCGTACGACGGATTTCCTCGTCGCGCCCGATCACGGGGTCGAGCTTGCCTTCGCGCGCCAATGCGGTCATATCGCGTGAATATTTGGTCAATGCATCGAAATTGTCTTCAGCGTTCGCAGTGTCCGCCGTGCGCCCCTTGCGCAGATCGTTAATCGCCTGATTCATCTTGACGGCTGTCACGCCGGAATTTTCAATCGCACCGGTAATCTCTGAGGCTTTCGCCAGAGACATCGCCTGCAAGATACGTTCGGATGTCAGGAATTTATCACCGGCTTTTTCCGCGAGATTGGAACCGGCATCGAGAATTTTTGAAAGATCGTTTGAAATCCGCAACCCGCCCGCGCCCGGACCTTCGACGACGGGCAGTTTGGACAGCGTGACTTCAAGATCGCGTTTCAGTTTTGTGGCGTTCCCGCCACCTGCCTGTACCAGACGCTCGGTCTGACCGTCCTCGTCTTCCAGCATGACCTTGAGTAAATGCTCTGGTTCGAGGCTCTGGTGTTTTGAGCGCGACGCAAGTGTCTGCGCCTTTTGCAAAAGTGATTTAACTTTTTCGCTAAGTTTCTCGAAATCCATTTTTTATCCTTTATCGTCATACCGGCGAAAGCCGGTATCTTTATCAGTTACGCACAAATCCGATCGTACAAATCATCCCATTGCGCATTTTGTTTTTCAATCAAATCCAGTTTCCATTGCCTGCTCCATTCCTTGAGGCATTTCTCCCGGTGAATGGCGTGCTGGGCATCATTATAAACTTCGTAATACACCAATCTATCGACATTATATTTTGACGTAAAACCCTTAATAATTTTACTTTTATGCTCCCAGATGCGTTTTTGAAGATCTGATGTAACGCCTATGTATAAAACCCGGTTGTTCGCGCTTGATAGGATATAGACATAGAAAGATTCTTTCATGCGGCAATATTAACACCATCTCTCAATCGCGTCATCCCGGCGAAGGCCGGGATCTTTTTGCCATTGAAGT
>JBEHYB010000036.1:0-22417 GCA_048498395.1 Pseudomonadota bacterium | reverse complement strand
TTTTACTTCGAGCGGCGAGATGGCGATTTTATCGGCCGTCTCAATCGCCTGATATAAATCTTCCGCCGCATTGTGCCGGTTGGCCGTATAGGCAGTGCTGTTGGATTCGACCGGCACCAGTCCGTAGACCATTCTTTCTTTTGCGCGCGGCAGCGCATATAAAACTGAACCGTCGCCGCCGATCGGAACAAGTATGTCGGCTTCGTCTTCGCTGACACCCTGATATTGCTGGGTGAGCGATTCTCCAAGCTCACGAAAATCTGCATATTTCGAGTTATACAGAAAGGCCAGGCGCGGGCGGTTATTTTTATCGTTATTAATCAAGGGTTTACTCATATACAGTTTGACGTAAATCTACACGATTTTTATAGACATAATAAAAAATATTATGCAAGAACTATGTTCATGAAAAGAATTGGAATTATCGGCGGGTCATATAATCCTCCACATCTGGGCCATCTTGAGGTGGCTGAAGCGTCTCGCGCGAAACTTGGCTTTGATGAAGTCTGGTTGTGGGTGTCCTTTAATATCTTTAAAGACCCGGCTAGTTATGCGCCGCTCGCGGATCGCGTCGAGATGACGAGACTGCTGGCCGGTGACCGTCCATGGCTCAAAGTGGTCGATATCGAAAAAGATTTCGGCGACACGATGACGGCGACATCGATGACGATGTTACAGACATTATATCCGGAAGACCGGTTCACCTGGATTTTCGGTGACGATAATTTTGCGAGCTTTCATACATGGGACCGTGAAAAATTTAACTTCGATAATCAGGTCGTGCCTGACTGGCAATATATTCTGAACCGGTTTTCTGTTGCGGTTATCGAACGCGAAGGTTATCGCGAGGCTGCACTTACAGGTCAAGCCGCGCAATACGCGCAACATCTGCGCGTTGAAGACGCAACCCAGCTGGGCCACCGAAACGGTTGGAGCTCGATAGATCATAAAACGCCGCCATTGTCTTCGACACTGATCAAGGGAAAATTGCTGGCTGGTGAGCGCAATATCGAAGGGCTGCTGCCGGAAGTAGAGAACTATATCTACGATCATGGTTTGCTGAATACGAGCGCGGATTTTAACAATATGGCGACGAAACCTTCCGCGCCAAAAAATGATGTGCGTTACCATGCGTTCCTGCAACTCGCCAGTACGGCCAACCTGCTGAAAACCGTCGGTCTGCATAATAATGTATTTAATGCGGAGGAGCTGCTGGATCACGCGTCCGCGAGCTGGGACAAATCGTTCCGCAAGGGGGACCTTGCAAAATACGAAGACGTGCCGGGAGAACTTGCCGATTGCCTGATCTCTCTTTACTGGATCGCTGATCTTCAGCATATCCTGCTGGCTAAAAATCAGGGTGAGGATCAAGGAAGCGTCTGCGACTGGTGCGATCTGCATTATCCAGATCGCGGGATGGCGCAGCGTCTGAAAGATTATATGGAAGAGCTGACCGAGCTGTGCGTGTGTGAAGGTCTTGAGAAATCGCGCTTTATGAATTTACTGTCGCTGGTCCTCCATGATCCGCAGGCAGATGATCTTTATGAAGCCTTCGATAAGAACCTCGCACTTCTGCATGAGTATGCGCAGGATGCCGGCGGTGATCTGCAACAGATGCTCGATGAGAAAATGGGTGTCAATCGCCAGAAAACGACGGAACAATCCGCGGCGCGCCAGGCGGCCAAAGAACTGGCCATGCGCCCCGAAATGAAATGAGCATGAAATGAAAAAAGATTCTTTTCTTGCCACCATGGCGATTGGCGATGCTTACGGTATGCGCCTCGAATTTATCGAGCATGATTGCAGCCTGACGAAGGCGGACCTGACCTATATCGGCCACCCGACCTATAAGGAATACAAAGCCGGGCATTATACCGACGATACGCAGATGTCGCTGGCCAATGCCGAATTGCTGCTTTCGGGCGATACAACATTCAGCGATGAAGAATTTATCATGTCATGGTTGAATGCCTATCAAAGGGATCCCCGCGAAGGCTATTCGCGTTACATGCAGGAAGTCATGGCTTTATCCAGGACACCTGATGAATTTCGCAGCCGGCTGAACGCCGATCGTGGTTTTACGAGCGGCGGTGCGATGCGCGCCGGCGTATTCGGTCTTCTCCCGGATGTCGCGGATGTCAGGATTCTGGCGGAACAGCAGGCCCGGATCACGCACAATACTCCGACTGGCGTAAACTCCGCGCAGGCGGTCGCGCTTGGCGTGCACTATTTGCATCATGGCGGTTCAAGGAAAGATGTCGCCGATTTTATTAAAGATTCACTTTCATCGAAATGGAATTCCGTCCGCAACGGGTATACGACGGATACGAATAACGGGTTGAATATCGTAACGCAGATGCTCGATGTCGTGTCCGAACCTGCGACTTTGTCCCAGACGTTATTAAACGCTGCAAACCACGCGCCTGTCACGGATACGGATACGCTGTGTGCGCTTTCGCTACAGCTTGCAAGCCGCGATAACGGCACGCTGGATGATCTGCCGCAGACTTTGCGCGATACATTTGAAAAATCTGCCTTCGGCCTGGCGCATCTTCAGGAAATTGACGAAAAGCTTCTGAAAGCATTCCCGCGCGAGTCTTTATACGGCAGTAATGCAAAGGTGAGTCATGACTTATAATCCGCATCAGGGCAATCTGCGGGAGATTGCAAAATATTTCACCGATAACAGCGACTTATTTCCGGGTGTAGCGGAAAATCTCGAACATTTTCTTGCCGAGCCGACACTGACAACCGCACGCGATCTGATGGGCAGTTACTTTAGACTGCACCGTAAGGATGACGTAGAATCCTTGCGTCTTATTACATCAACTTTTGCCGATAAGAAACTGGTGATGTCGATTGTGGATTCCATCATTGACGACGAGCAGGCGTTGCAAGAGATCGCAGGGCGTTCTTACCCACACCCGATCGGCTTTGACAAGCTGGTTCTTTATGATGACAAGGCAACAGGATTCAAATTCCGCCTTCATATCTATTGGCGTGGCAATCAGCGCGCGGCGATGGAACGTACGCACTTGCATCGTTTCGAAATGGCATCTGCCATCGTCACTGGCGAGCTGACCAACCATACATGGCGGGTTGCCCGTTATCAGGCGGAAAACGACCTTCTTCCCTTCATGGATATTCCAGCCCTCGGCGATAACAGCGAACAGGAGCGCAAGACCATGTTCGCCTATTCCGGGTACTGGCGTGACGGTGAAGGCAAGCTGCATAAAAAGATACTTGGAGAATGCGATCTGGTGCGTGGAAGCACCGAAACCTTCGCCTCGGGCCATAGCTATGCCCAGATACTGAGCGACGCACATTATGTTGAAACGAATGCTGAAACCGGAACCAGCAACGGTGATATATGTTCGACGATCTACGTCCATAGCGGCGGATTGAAGGACGAAAGCGGCCGCGGCATTCCCATCCTGTTCGAGGATTTCCGCCTTGCCGCCGATGATCAGATCATCGAGACAATTCCTGAAATCAAAATTGAGAAATTAAAAGAGTCGCTGACGCGTTACCGCGATTTTCTGGCGCAGGGACTGGAATTCTATGAATGGCTTTATGATCCGAAGCACGGCCGCGATCTATCGGTCGGGATGATGTCGGGTTATCTCTTCTCGGAAAACCAGCACAGCCCGCATACGCTCAGCCTCTGGATAGATCATAACAAGGCCGGAACCGAGATGCTCGACGAATGTTCGACAATACTGGCGAAGCTTGTAAATGGCGAAATGGAGCTGGCCGATCTTTCGGACGATGACCGCAGCAAGCGTTACTATGCGCTGCTTCTTGAGAAAGCCGATCGGTATGAGGGCGGCAAGGATGAATGGCTGAAACTCAATGGCGACCTTACCAAGGAAATGTGGCGCTATTGCGGTGCGCTCAAGGGTGAGAAGCCGCAAGTCACCGTCCTGAAACCATTGTGGGAAAACGTCGTCGGCAAGAAAATGCCGGGTGGCGCGCATTACGGCCATATCGCGGCGATGATTGAAGCCGCGTTCGAAGCGAACGAAGTCGCCCAGAAATATTTCAAATCAGGCATGGAGACGGAATATAAAGCTGATGGCAGCCCGGCGAGCGATGCCGATCGTGAGATCGAACAGCTTATCCGTGACAAGCTGCATGAATATTACCCCGCCTATGCCTTTACAGGCGAAGAAGGCGGCAGCAATGGATCTATCCCGCAGGAGGGCAGCCATCGCTGGCTCGTCGATCCGATCGACGGTACGCGTAACTTCCTCGCAGGTCGGGACGATTTCTGCGTTTCCATCGCCTGCCAGATTCTCAAAGACGGTGAATGGCAGACAACGGACGGCGTGATCTCAATCCCCGTCAGCGGCAAAATATTCTGGGCTGAGAAAGACCATGGAGCCTATATTATCGAGCGCGATGATCTGGAACGTTCTCTCGATCTGTCGACAGTTTCGAAAGATAATTCTTTGAAAAACAAGATGGTCGACATTTCCCTGAGCGGATTTGGCATCGAGAGCGAAGCGAATATTGTAAAGGCACTGCGCTCGGAGAAGGCGGTGTATCGTGCGACCGGTTCGGCCGCTTTGATGCTTGCCATGGTTGCGAATAAGAGCAGCGATGGCGTTATTCTGACGGCGAATGATTATGATATCGCGGCAGCCCAGTTGATAGCGGATGAGGCCGGTGCTTCACTGTCTCACTTCGATTTCGTACGCGGTGGGCATGAATTCAGAGCAACGATTGCAGGCGTTACCGAGCAGGTACATGACAGTCTGCGGGATGTGGCTTTCTCGAATGTGTCGGATTTTATCAAAACACCGCGTCCCCGCGGCGAGACACTGGAATTCTTCTAGGCCGTTAAATCGGAACTTAACATGGACATAAGATATTGGTTTCGAAATCGAAAACCAGCGAGGTTAATCCATGCCAAAAGAAACAGCAGGTCAAAAGAAGAAAGTCAAAAAGGTCATGCATGAATATAAGCATGGCGAATTGAAAAGCGGTAAGGCTGGCAAAGGCGGCAAGGTCAAAAGCCGTAAACAGGCCATAGCCATTGCCATGCATGAGGCTGACATTCCGAAGAAGCCTGGTAGGAAGACAGCAACTAAAACAAGATCTATCAGGAAAAAATCGTAATCTGCCGGATAATTTGCAGTTCCAGATTCTGGTCACGAGGTCCAACCAAAGATGTTTTGGGCCGTTCGCCGGCAGAAGTTGTCGCGGCGCTCACGCCTTGATTTGTCAGTAAGGTTTCATTTGCGCCAGCCTCGATCAATAGATCATAGAGCTGCATATTGCCTCTGCGTTTGGCAAGAATAAGCGCTGTGTAACCATCATTGTTCTGAATATCGAGATTCGCGCCCGCTTTGATAAGCGCGATCATAATGTCCATTCGATTTTCACAGGCAGCCCGGATAAGGGCGGTGTTGCCGGCATCATTTACCGCGTCCAGGTCCGCACCCGCGTTAATAAGGGAAAGAGCGATATCCGTATAACCTTCGCTGGCCGCCCAGATTAAGAGCGTTGCCTGATGGCTTTCAATGCGCGCATTAATGCCGTCTTTTTGAAGGTTATTAAACACTTCCGATAGTTTATTGGCTTCCATCTGCGGGCCCCGATTTTATTGACAAATAATAATGTTATGTATAACAACAAGAATATGGATAGTGCAAGTATAATAGGGAAGTCAATATATGAGTAACAATTCTCGTAAAATCATTATCGTCGGCGGCGGTGTTGCCGGTTCTGAGATGGGAACGCTTTTAGGGCAACGCGCCAAAGAGCCTGTCGAAATAATTGAAATCGAATGTGACTCGGAACGCAAATTCGGCGGCTGGGGATTCCAGTCCTTCCCTGAATCCGAAAGGACAAATCTTGCCCTGCGCAAAATGTATCTCAATGAAGAAGATCAAACGGAAATCCTAAAATGGGCGAGCGATCCTGCGAACCGCGAGAACTGGCCGGAACGATATAAAGATATCAAACTTGACCCGAATAAAATATTTCCAAGAGTCTTGGTAAGAGAGTACGTCAAATGGCGGCGCAGCCAGGTTGAGAATGATAACGTGCAGTACACACATGTTACCGCCGAGGCCATGCATGTCGATATTGATAAAGAAAAAAATGAAGTTTATGTCACTTTGGATAATGGCGATGTCATTACAGGCGATCGCCTGGTCATGGCATCCGGTTCTATCGCAGTTAAAATCCCGCGTTACCTGCAGGATGTTGTCGGTCACGATCATGTAATCCCCGATCCGCTAACCAGAGCAGGGGATGAGGCAAGGGCGAATATTCCTTTGGGATCCAAAGTTCTGATATTGGGAACCGGTCTCACCGGGGAAGAACAGGTAAATGTTTTATCCCGTTTGGGCCATACGGATCTGACATTGCTGTCACGCGAGGGGAAGCAACATTATTCCTATCCTGAACTGCAAATAAACAAGCCGCTATCATTGGAAGAAAGACCGAATTTCCTAGTTGCGGAAACGCCTGAAGAATTTCAAACGGGTCTGAAGGAATTTTATACGCATTACCTGAATCAGGGGCATTCATCAGAAGATATTCTGGCGGCGATCCGTCCGCATTGGGAAGGCATTCGCGCCGAACTTGGCGGATGTGTGAAGGCGGTAGAACGGCTCAATCAATTTAAGCGGGATCTGGCTGTCAATTCTATCGGCACCAGCTTTGAAGTCGCCGCCGGTACGCAAGCCGCCGTCGATAACGGTCATCTGTTATTGAAAAAAGGCTATATCAGGAATATTGCCGAAAATGACGGAAAGCTTCTGGTCGATATCAGCGAAGACGGCGAAGCTGCGCCTGAAACGATCGCCTTTGATTACATTATCAATGCCATAGGCCGGACGATCATCCGCCATCCTATCTGGGAGGATCTGCTCAAAGACGGCCACGCCAATAAACATGCAAGTATCGGTGTGCAGGTATCTGAACACGGACAGATGATGGATGCAAAAGGCGAGTATTCCGATCTCGTCTATGTCGTCGGCATGGCGCGCGCGGGCGATCACACATTCCGTCACGGCTTTTTGGGCAATACAGCGTTCAATGTTCCGCAGGTCCGCGCGCATTGCGGAAAAACGGCGAATGCCATTCTTCAAGGGCTATCCGCTCCGGCCGCTTCATTGAAGGCAGAGGTGGGAAGTACCGCACAGCCGCCTCGCTATGAGATATAAGAAACAAAACAGGCCCGTTGAGACGGGCCTTTTGCTTTTATGTTCTGAAAATGGCTGGGGCGGCTGGATTCGAACCAACGTATGGCGGAACCAAAAACCGCTGCCTTACCGCTTGGCGACGCCCCAATCCTTGAGAACAGGACCGGAAACTACATAAAATGCCTATATATTACAAGATCTAAAGAGCAAATTATTTTATTAACTATTTAGGCTAATAAAATAAGGCGTTTCCAATCGGCCTGTGGAAATTAAGCCTTTCATATTGGAAGAATTTTCCAAAATAACCTAGTTTTGAGCCATGTCAAAAAATATGGAGCGGGATTTCAGCCTTAAAGATTGGGTCACCAAGCGTGCCGCCAATATGCCTGAATCTGTCGAAGAAGAAGTGGTGCTCCAGGCACAACGAGTGGGAGACAGCATGGTCCGCCAGGAAAAGAACAGCAAAATGGAATCTGTCGAAGAAACGGAAGCTGACGATGTCGGGCAGCAGCAGCACAAGATGACGGCGCGCATTGCCAACGGTGTGGCTCCGGCCATGCCGGCTTCTCCCGCCCAGCAGATTCAAATCGTCCGCCTGTTGCGTGATCTCGGCGATCGTCTTCGCCAGAGTGAGAAAGAGCGTGAGATATTGTGGCGCGAACTTGATTCCTGTCGCAAGCTGCTGACTGACATCGAAGACAAAACCAGCAAGACTGAAAAAGCGTTTCTGTCGATCGAACATAAAATGAATTCCCGTCCGGAAGAGTCGGAAGAAAATAAACAGGAATCGAAAGAATTCAGGAAGTCGATTGAAGATAAAATCGCGGCGCTGGAGACAACGACAGGCAGCGCGGTTTTACGGCTCGAAGATGCCATATCTGAGAACAGCAAGCTCGCACGCCGCGTCGAACAGGTAACGCAGGATAAATCACGTCTTTTGCAAAAGCTCGAGACGATGGAAGAAACGCTGACCCAGACACAGGATGCGCTGAAAGCCAAGGCGCTGGTTCTCCTGACGGATGCGGCACTGGCCTCGAAAACCGGTATGCCGCAGACCTCGGCCTGGAGCGGCAATGATACATTGCGCACACAGGCGGCTGCTGCGCCGGCTTCTGCCGCCACGCCAAGCCTGACAGAGACGATTCTCGGTGATGAGCGCCCATGGTGGAAAAATCCGACGGCTCTTAATATGAGCACGGGCACACTCGTCTCGCTGGTCGTTCTTGGCCTTGCCGGCGGCTGGGCGTTCAGCAAACTCGATCTGCCAAAATTCTCATTCAAGCCGTCTGAAGTTTCCGCACCGGCTGAAAAGCCTGTCGTGAAGGCAGTGCCGGAAGAAACATCGTCTGCGCAATCATCGGATGCCGCGCAGGCCAAGCTGATGGATGATGCAGCGAAAATCGCCAGCCAGATCGAGCCGGGCTCCAATACCGTATCTGATGACGAGCAGGCACCGCAGGTAGATGCCGATGCGGATCAGGCGGCACCTGCGAAGCAGGCCGCAGAAGAGATAACGCCTGATGAGGCCCAGAAAGCGGCTATCGCGGCTGAAGGCAAGGCGGTTGAAAGTTTTAATGAAGAGAAAATTTCGGGTACGCTGTCCGATCGGATCAAGCCTGACAATAATCTCTCTGCTGCTGTGAAAGCGATCCAGACGAAAGCATTCGCAGGTGATGCCGAAGCCCAGCACGATCTCGCGGCTATTTATACCGCCGGGCATGCGGGGGTTAAAACAAATTACCCGAAAGCCGCTTTGTGGTTTACCGAAGCTGCGCACAAAAATATTCCAAATGCTCAATACAATCTGGCGGTGCTCTACCATCAGGGGCTGGGCGTTAAACAGGATACCAAGAAAGCGATCAATCTCTATCGTATCGCCGCGTCCAATAATCATCCCGAAGCGCAATACAATCTGGGTATCGCGCATATCGAAGGGATCGGGGCCGATTACAACCCGCAGATCGCTGCTTACTATTTCCAAAAGGCTGCGGCCGGTGGTGTTGTCGAGGCGGCTTATAATATAGGCCTTATCCAGGAAAACGGACTTCTCGGCGAAGCCCAGCCTGACGAAGCGATTTTCTGGTACACACTCGCGTCGAACCGTGGCAACGCACAGGCAACGGAAGCTTTGAACCAACTCACAGGCCAGATGAATTTGAACGACCAGCAGGTCAGCCAGATATACAAGCGCATGGCGGCTGAAAAAGCGGAATACGTGAAAGCGCTGGCACCGGTTGCAGATAAAGTTGTCGCAAAACCTTCCATCGTGCGCGAGGCTCCTCCTGCGGCTCCTGCCAAACAGGCGAAAGTCGATCCGCCAAAAGCACCGATTTCATTATCGCCGACTTACGATCCGGTGATCGTCGCGCAAATTCAGGAACAGCTGATCCGTTTGGGTCTTTATTCCGGTTCTGCGGACGGTACGGCTGATGCAGGAACGCAGGATGCCGTGAAATCCTACCAGTCGATGAACAAACTGAAAGTCGACGGTAAGCCGACCGAAGATGTGCTTGTGCATATGCTGGCTTCGGATATGCAGGCTCCGGCATCGGGTAAAGTTTCCAGATAATGAATTAATAACGGGCTATTCTATTGAGCCAGCCATGGCGTACCCACCATTCCGGGTGCGCTTTTAATATCGCTTCGACGGCTTCCGCCGATTTTTCTTCACTCTCGAAAATACCGAAAACAGTCGAGCCGCTACCGCTCATGCGGGCTAAAAGGCACTCTTTGTTATCTCGCAAATTTTGCAAGGCAAGGCCAATGACGGGAAATAACTTCTGCGCGGCCCCATCAAGATCGTTGCGAGTCTGAAGATTTAAATCGGCAACCAGCTGTGGAATGTCTTCGTAATTTTTCTTGAATGTTACAGCCTCGGAAAATTTCGGCATTTCCAGGCTGCGGAATACGTCAGGTGTCGAAGCGGGCTGCTGCGGCCAGATCATCACAATGGGAATTTCAGGCAATTCCGGGGCGGCGAGAATGATATCTCCCGTTCCCTGCATGATGGCGGGCAGCGATTTCATGCAGACCGGTACGTCGCTGCCGATTTTAAGCGCGAGGTTGTGCAGGTAATCGGTCGGCAGATTTAAATTCCAGAACTGGCAGAGGCCCCACAAACAGGCGGCTGCGTCTGCGGATCCGCCGCCAATCCCGCCGCCGGGCGGCAGGTTCTTCTGCAGTGTAATGGCGACATTAAGTTCGCGCGCCAGCGTATTTGCCAGCGCCCAGGCGGCACGCACGACCGTGTTACCGGAGGCCGGCGAAGAATCGATATCGTTTTGTGTTAAATGGGTTGCGAAATTTCCTTCGATCTTGAAATTGAATCCGCGTGCGGGCTCAAAATAAAGCGTGTCGCCGATATCCGCGAAACAGACGAGAGAGTCGAGCAGGTGATATCCGTCAGGCTTCTTCCCCGTCACATGCAAGTGAAGGTTTATTTTTGCGGGTGCAAATATTTTGAGCATTTACTCGCCGGACGGCAGCTTGCTGCTGGCCTGTGCCGCTGAACCCGCAGCTTGTGCGGCTGAGCTTTGCGTCAGGCCGTTTTCTATTTTCAATTGAAGCTGGTTTTCAAGATCAGCATCAGGCTTGAAGCTCATGGCGCGCTGCCACTGGAAACGCGCTTCGCTTTTACGGCCAACCTGCCAATAGGCATCGCCCAGATGGTCGTTGATAGTCGGATCGTAAGGCGAGAGCTCGACTGCGCGATCGAGCGCTTCGGCAGCCTGCGTGAATTTACCCTGCTTATAATAAACCCAGCCGAGTGAATCGACGATATAGCCGTCATCGGGGCGCAAACGCACCGCTTTTTCTATCATGCGTGTGGCTTCGTCCAGGTTGATCCCCTGATCCGTCCAGCTATAGGCGAGATAGTTGAGGATATAGGGCTGGTCGGGCTCAAGCGCGAGGGCGGATTTAAGATCTTTCTCGGCTTCCGCCCAGTTTTTCAGCCGCTCATTGGCGATGCCGCGCGCATAAAGGAGGTTCCAGTATTTGGCGGTAATCTTGTTATCAAGCATTTTGAATGCTTTGTTATATTCGTCGAGCGCGCGATTGAAATCTTCCTGTGCGCGGTAAATATCGCCGATCTGGATCTGGGCATCGACGCTTTTGGTCTTATCGACGATATCTTTTAGAACTTTAATTCCCTGATCCGTCTTGCCGGATTCAACCAGCAGTTCCGCAATCTGGCGGTCGAGCTTGATTGATAGTTCAGGGTCTTTGGAATCGTCGATCTGATTGAAGATCGCGATGGCTTCATCGTAGCGTTTAAATTGTGCCGCCATATGGGCCATCAGGATGCGGGAATCGTCCATCGATGGATTGAGATAAAGCGACATCTCGGCGAACAGGCGCGCGCTGTCAGGATAATCCTGGTAGAGGACGCTTGCCATATCGAAAAGCGCGCGGCTCATGCCATCGAGAGGCGTTTCGATTTTTTTGTCGTTTTTGTCGACGGCGTTCAGGGCTTCTTCGGGAATATTGCGGACAAGCTCATTCGCTTCGGCTGTCAGTCCGTGACGTTTGAAAATATCGGCGATTTCGGCGAGACTTTTCACGGACAGGCCGAGACGGGAATAATCGCGTGTCGAGAGAGCTTTAAGTGCCTGTGTGTTATCGAGGTAATCGGCGATTAAAATCGCATGATAATAGTGGACCACATTCTTGTTCAGCGAGGCAATCTCTACTTTTTTCTCGCCAGCCGAGGCCCATGATTTCAAAAGCGGTTTGATGAACTGGCTGATACCGTCTTCGGGAATTTTATCGACATCGAGAAGGACTTGCGCGTAATCGCCGGACTTGAATGTTTCAAGCGTCAGGAAAAGCTGGGGCAGGGAAGCCGTCTCGCCGGATTTGATAACGGCGCGGGCGTGATCGAGCGCATCCTTGTATTGCCCGGCACCCATCGACAAGACCATGGCGCGGCGCTCAAGTTCCAGATTTTTAGGATCGGACGATAGAACATCCGTGAAATATTTGCTGGCGGTCTCCCAGTCAAAATTGCTCTGCGCGAAACGTCCGGCGAGATAGCTGCCTGTCGGCGTGCGCTCTATATAGTCGTCATCCGCAGGTGCCTGCATCTGGGACAGGTCATCGAGAACGAATTTTTGCGGAGCAGGTTTATCAGAAAGCCAGGCTTTGAACGCGTCATACCAGTTAACGGCCTGATGATCGTTACAGCCGCTTAAAAGCAGGGCCGTGGTTATGAGAAGATATGAGCGTTTCATGTAACCCCTGAATTGTATTTAATCAGTATTATCAGTTGATATAGGCGAGGCAAGTCCAAAGACTACATGCCGACGTAATTAGGTCCGTCGCCTCCCTGCGGCACGGTCCAGTCGATATTCTGGCTGGGGTCCTTGATGTCGCAGGTTTTGCAGTGAACGCAGTTCTGGGCGTTAATCTGGAAGCGTTTCGTGATGCCGTCGCCTTCGGTGACGACTTCATAGACCCCTGCCGGGCAATAACGCTGCGCCGGTTCCGCCCAGATCGGCAGATTGACCTCGATCGGGATCGAAGGATCCTTGAGTTTCAGGTGGCATGGCTGGTCTTCGGCATGATTGGTATTGGAGAGATAGACGCTCGAAAGCCGGTCGAAGGTAAGAACTCCGTCGGGTTTTGGATAGGCGATCGGCTTGCTATCGGCCGCTTTTCTTAGCTGGGCGTAATCGGCATGGTTTTTATAAGTCATGGGCAGCAGCCATCCGCCGATCGTCTGGAGACCGGCATTGATCAGGCCGATAAGAAGTCCTTTATTAAATCCGGGGCGGATATTGCGGACTTTATAAATCTCCTTATAGAGCCAGCTGTCTTTCAACCGTTCGGGATAGGCGGTGCATTCTTTTGAATTTTCCGCCATCGCGGCCAGTGCTTCTGCGGCGATCATGCCGGATTTCATCGCTGTGTGATTGCCTTTGATTTTAGGTACGTTCATAAACCCAGCCGTATCGCCAATCAGGAGGCCGCCCGGGAAAGTAAGTTTCGGCAAAGACTGGAAGCCGCCTTCGGCCAAAGCGCGCGCGCCGTATGAAATGCGTTTGCCGTTTTCCAAAAATTTCCGGATATGCGGATGTGTTTTGAAGCGCTGCATTTCTTCGAAAGGCGACAGGTATGGATTTTGGTAATCGAGGCCGACGACGTAGCCGATCGAAATCTGGTTGTTCTCCATGTGGTACATCCATGAACCGCCATAGGTGGCGCTGTCGAGCGGCCAGCCGATCGTATGGATACAAAGCCCCTGTTTATGGTGCTCTTGCGCGATCTGCCATATTTCCTTGACCCCGAGCGCATAGGTTTGCGGATCGGAATGTTCGCGCAGATTGTAATGCGCGATGAGTTTCTTTGTCAGCGAGCCGTGACAGCCTTCGGCGAAAACGGTTTGTTTCGCATGTAGTTCCATGCCGGGCTGGAAGGCAGCGGTTTTTTCGCCGTGCTTGTCGATACCCATATCGCCGGTGGCGACACCTTTGACCGATCCGTCTTCGTTGAACAGGATTTCGGCGGCGGCAAAGCCGGGATAGATTTCAACGCCAAGCGCCTCGGCCTGGGTCTTCAGCCATTTGGCGAAATTGCCGAGCGAGATAATATAATTTCCGTGATTATTCATCTGCGGTGGTGTCGGCAGGCGGAAAGCGCTTTTCTTTGTCAGGAAAATAAATTTGTCTTCTTTCGCTTCGCAGGTCAGCGGCGCGCCAAGATTTTTCCAGTCTGGGATCAGTTCATTCAGGGAGCGGGGCTCGAGAACGGCACCCGACATAAGGTGGGACCCGACATCGCTGCCTTTTTCAAGAACGCAGACGGTCATGTCCGGTTTGAGCTGTTTGAGACGGATGGCACAGGAAAGCCCGGACGGGCCGGCTCCGACAATAACGACATCATAAGACATATGATCGCGGTCTGTTCTGGTCTCGGTCATGGGCGGTTTCCGGGTCTGTGACGGGTTTGTGGAGAGGGTCGGTTATTATGTTTGAATTAAGGCCAATACATATTAACAATAAGGCATCTGAGTTAAAAAGGAATAAGGATTGATGTCTACTGCATCGCATCAGGCAGATATGAACATTCTTGAGTGGTATCTCGAGCAGGGCGTGACCGAGGTTCTGGAAGCCGGGCCTGTGAACAGGCTGGCGCTGGTTGCCGAACCTCAACCGCAGTCGCCTGTGATTATGGCTTCCATGGCACGGCCATCGGTTGCGGCAGGTATTCCGGAAATGCCGCTTGGGACTGCGGATGCCCGCAAGGAAGCTGTCAGGCTGGCCTTAGAGGCCGGGACTTTAGCCGGGCTTGAGGCTGCTATTCGCTCTTTTGACGGATTGGCCCTGAAAAAGACGGCAACTAATATGGTTTTTGGCGATGGCAATCCCAAGGCCCGCCTGATGATCGTCGGGGAAGCGCCGGGCGGGGAAGAAGATAAAGAGGGTAAGCCTTTTGCCGGCGCGCATCTTGCCATGCTCGATAAGATGCTTGCGGCCATTGGTCTTGATCGCCAGTCGGAAGACCCGGCGAAGTCGGTATATATAACGAGTATCCTGAACTGGCGGCCGCCGGGCAACAGATCGGCCTCTGCGGCTGAAATAGAAGTCAGTCTGCCCTTTATCGAACGTCATATTGCGCTGGTGAAGCCTGCCGTAATTTTGTTCATGGGCAATGTGCCGTCGAAAGCGCTTTTGAATGTGACCGATGACGTTAAAAAGCTGCGCGGCGGTTTCAGGAATTATGCGGCGCTGACGGAAGCGGGCGGTGAAAATATCCCGGCGCTCGCGACGTTTCACCCTTCTTTCCTTTTAAAAACGCCATTACAGAAAAAAGCGGCCTGGTCGGACCTCCTTTTACTGGCTGAAAAACTCGCTGATTATACTTCAAAGTAATTGTTGGATTTAATACAGTAATAAATGTAAAAAATATCCTAATATTACAGTATAGATTTGGATAAACATAGCATTGGCAAATCAGCCTCGCCAATTTGAGTAAAACAATCAAAATCTATGCCATCCAATAGTCTGATCGGAAAAAATATACATTAATTTTTTTAGATTATCTTAGCAATTTCAGCGTCTTAGCGGGTGCACCATTGTTAACGATTGTTAATTTATTGTTTTTTTCTGGACTTTTTCTTGAGGTCCCCCTATTTCTTCTGACGCTATGGGTATTAAAGAAAAAAACAGCAAATGGCGGACGGCTATGGTTCGCGCAATATTGCTCGGCGGTGTGGCGATAGCAGGTTATTACGGCGCTTCGGTTATGAGCGTTGTACCGGCATCTTCAGACACTCGCCCGGATATTGAAGCTACCTCAGCGCTTGCAGACGATACATCTTCTTCCCAATCTCTGAACGAGGTTGTGGCTATTAGTGATGACGATCAGCCGGCTGCGACATCTGCTGCATACAAGATCATCTACAAGGCTATTCGTGAAGAATTGAAGCAGGGTCGCCCGACTTATGCTCTCAAACTGCTGAACGCAGACCCGATGGCCCGCAAGATCAAGAATTCCGAATATGACCGTTTGCGCGCGACCATTGCCCAGTCCTATTTAACAGAAGGGCTGACCAAGCGCGCTTTTGACGTGGCCAAGGCTTCTTCTCATCGTTCGAAACACGAAGCGCCTGCTGCTGCGTGGGTTGGCGGTCTGGCTGCATGGAAACTGAAAGATTACGATCAGGCGGCGGATTTGTTCTCGCTGGCGGCAACCTCGCCGCGCTCGACCGTCTGGCTGAAATCCGCCGGGGCCTTCTGGGCTTCCCGCGCCTATATTAAAATTAACAATCATATGAAGGCTGCAGAATATCTGGATATTGCGTCCACATACCCGCGTACATTCTATGGACTGATCGCGCTGCGCACGATGGGTCGCGATTACGCTTTCAACTGGGACAAGCCGGACCTGAAATCGAAACAGAAGAAGGCTCTCGAGAAATCGGCCAATATTCAGGATGCCCTGAACCTGTCCAAGCAGGGCAAGATGTCTCAGGCGCTGGTTCAGCTTGGTAAATCCGGCTGGCTGGATAATGGGGACAAGCAACAGCAGTTGCTGGCTTACGTTCTGGATAAGAAAGTGCCGTCTCTTGCCTTGCATCTGGGCCGCCAGACAAAGAACGATCATGGCGATTTCTATGATGCGGCTTTGTATCCTGAGGCTCCATGGGATCCGGAACAGGGCTATGAAGTGGATCGCGCCCTTGTAAACGCACTGATCCGCCAGGAATCGAGATTTAATCCACAGGCCCAGAACGCCAGTGGTGCCAGCGGCCTGATGCAATTGATGCCGTCGACCGCCAGCTATATGGCCAAAGGCATCGACGTATCGCTCACGCATCCGCAAACCAATATTTCAGTCGGTCAGAAATATGTTCGTCATCTGTTGATGGATCCGACTGTGAACAACGATCTCTTTTATATGGCGATTGCCTATAACGCCGGTCCGGGAAATCTCGCAAAGTGGAAGCGTCAGTATAAGGATATCTCCGATCCTCTTCTTTTCATTGAAAGTATTCCTGCATCTGAAACGCGCGCGTTTGTCGAACGTGTGATGGTGAATTACTGGATCTACCGTATTCGTTCGGGCAAGGACAATCCTTCGCTTGATGCTGTCGCCTCCGGCAACAAATCCGAATATACGGATGCGGGCACACGCCACGACGTGATGCAGCTCGCCGAAAATTAAAATTAATTGGAATTGATGAGTTTGAGCATCGGGGCAAGCAATGCTTGATCACCGGTGGCTATCACATTGGAACCGCTTGATAATGTCAATTCCGATCCGTCCCAGTCCGTAATTGCGCCGCCCGCACCTTTGATGATCGGTACAATGGCAATATAGTCGTAAACGCCGAGATGATCTTCAACCACTACATCAAGAAATCCGTTGGCCATCAATCCGTAGAAGTAACAATCGCCCTGATAGACCGCATATCTGGTAGCATTGACTATTCTCGCGAAACGGTCCGGATCGTTTCTCTCTATTTGCGAAGGACTTCCCGTACCGAAAATCGCGTTCTTGAGATCGGGACAGGCGCGGGTTTTGACAGGCGCTCCGTTGAAAGTCGTTGGCTCGTTTTCAATACCGATCCATCTCTCATTGGAAATGGCCTGATCGATAATCCCCAACACCGGAATTCCGTCATGGCACAGCCCGATCAGCGTGCCGAAAGTCGGGCGGCCGATGGTAAAAGATTTGGTGCCGTCGATCGGGTCGATGACCCAGGTGTAGCCCGATTTCGTTTTTGTTTCGCCGAATTCCTCGCCGAGGATGCCGTCATCGGGGCGGCGCGCTGCCAGTATCTCGCGGAGTTTGAGTTCGATGTTCCGGTCGGCGAGGGTGACCGGTGTTTCATCAGCCTTTGAGATGATGTCGAAATCCTGCCGGTAATACTGCCGGGAGATTTTCCCGGCTTCATCAGCCATAAGCTTTGCCAGATCAACAAGTTCTTTTGGGATGCTCATCAAATTCCTCTTGGAAAAAAGGGGATAATACGGCTAACGTGGGGAAATTAAAAGACAAGGGAATATCTCTATGAAAACGGCAGCAGACGTACGTTCTGAATTTTTGGGCTTTTTTGAAAAAAAGGGACATGAAGTTGTACCTTCAAGCTCGCTGGTGCCTAATAACGATCCGACCCTGATGTTCACTGCGGCCGGAATGGTCCAGTTCAAGAATGTTTTTACAGGTATGGAAAAGCGTTCCTATAGCCGTGCCACGACCTCCCAGAAATGCGTGCGGGCGGGCGGCAAGCATAACGATCTTGATAATGTCGGTTATACGGCCCGTCACCATACATTTTTCGAAATGCTCGGAAATTTCTCCTTCGGTGATTATTTCAAGGAAGAGGCGATTTCCTATGCCTGGGAACTTGTCAGCAAAAGTTTTATGATGCCAAAGGACAAGTTGCTGGTTACTGTTCATACATCGGATGAAGAAGCGGCCACGTTGTGGAAAAAAATTGCCGGATTTTCCGATGACAAAATTATCCGTATCCCCACAGATGATAATTTCTGGATGATGGGTCCAACCGGACCCTGCGGCCCCTGCACGGAAATTTTTTATGACCAGGGCGACAAGCTTTATGGCGGCCCTCCGGGATCTCCTGAAGAAGACGGTGATCGTTACCTTGAATTCTGGAACAACGTTTTCATGCAGTTTGAGCAATTTGAAGACGGGTCGCGCCGGCCTTTGCCAAAACCATCCATCGATACCGGTATGGGCCTCGAACGCGTAACCGCGTTATTGCAGGGTAAGACATCAAATTACGATATAGACCTGCTACGCAGTATTATAGAACACTCTGCCGACCTGACGGGCGTAAATCCAGATGGTCCGCAGGCGGCTTCACACCGCGTTATCGCTGACCATTTGCGCGCGTCCGCTTTCCTGATTGCCGATGGTGTCATGCCGTCCAACGAAGGCCGCGGCTATGTCCTGCGTCGTATCATGCGTCGCGGAATGCGCCACGCGCAATTACTCGGCGCTAAAGAGCCTTTGATGTACCGCCTGTTCCCGACGCTGCAGGCTTTGATGGGTGAGGCCTATCCTGAGCTCTATCAAGCGCAGTCCCTTATCACTGAAACACTGAAACTCGAAGAAACCAAGTTCAAGCAAACATTGGATCGCGGGCTTAAGCTCCTGGACGATGAAACATCAAAACTGTCGTCCGGTCAGAAACTTTCTGGCGATGCTGCATTTAAATTATACGATACGTTCGGTTTCCCGCTCGATCTGACCCAGGATGCATTACGCTCTAAAAGCCTGGAAGTCGATATTGACGGCTTTAATGCGGCGATGGACAAACAGAAAGCCGAAGCGCGCAAAAACTGGACAGGTTCAGGTGATGCGGCCACTGAGAAAGTCTGGTTCGAGATTATCGACAAAGTCGGCTCGACTGAATTTCTCGGCTATTCGAAGCTTGAAGCCGAAGGCCAGATCAAGGCCATTATTAAAGACGGCAAGGAAGTTGCTGAGGCCAAAGCCGGTGATAACGTCCAGATCATTCTCAATCAGACCCCGTTTTATGCGGAGTCCGGCGGTCAGGTCGGCGATACGGGCTTGTTGAAATCCGGCAAGAATATTTTCAGTGTCGCGGATACGGCCAAAAAGCTGGGCAAATTTTTCTCGCATGTCGGCACAGTCACTGAAGGCTCGTTCAAGGTCGGTGATGCCGTGGAAGCGCATGTCGATCAGGTGCGCCGCGCATCCATTCAGGCGCATCACTCGGTGACGCACCTGTTGCATGAAGCTTTGCGCCTGACACTTGGCGATCACATCGCGCAAAAGGGATCGATGCAGACAGCCGACAGAACGCGTTTCGATGTATCTCATCATTTAGGCATTTCACCTGAGCAGCTCAAAACGATTGAGACGATGGTGAACGATGAGATCCGCGCCGATACGGAAGTACGTACCCGTCTGATGGGTCTTGATGATGCACGCGAAACAGGCGCGCGCGCGCTGTTTGGTGAAAAATATGATGCTGAAGTCCGTGTTGTATCCATGGGCCGTCAGGAAGAAGGCGCGAACCGCCCGTTCTCTGTCGAGCTCTGTGGCGGTACGCATGTCGGGCGCACCGGTGAGATCGGCCTGTTCAAGATCGTATCCGAAGGTGCAGTCGGTTCGGGCGTTCGCCGGATCGAAGCCGTTGCCGGACAAACCGCGCTTGATTATTACAACAATCAGGAAGCTCGCCTGTTCGAAGCAGCACAGGTGCTGAAGGCCAATCCGTCAGATGTCGTCGATCGTGTCAAAACATTGATGGATGAGAAGAAAAAACTCGAGCAGGAACTCACCAATCTGCGCCGCAAGATGGCGACAGGCGGGACGGGTGATGCCCAGCCATCCGCCAAAGATATCGGCGGCGTTAAATTTATCGGCCGTGTTCTGGAAGATGTTCCTGCCAAGGACCTGAAACCGATGGCCGATGATCTTAAGGCCAAGCTTGGCTCCGGTGTCGTTGTCCTTATTGCCACGGAAGAAGGTAAGGCCTCGATCGTCGTCGGTGTCACCAGCGATTTGACTTCGCGTATCAGCGCGGTTGAACTTGTGAAGGTCGGTGCGGAAGCGCTGGGCGGCAAGGGTGGCGGCGGTCGTCCTGATATGGCACAGGCCGGTGGTCCGGAAGTAGCCAAGGCGGCAACGGCGATCGAAGCGATTGAAGGAAAAGTCGCAGCTTAAATCAAACTATGCCTGGCTTGGTGCCGGCATCGTCGCGCCTTTGGGCGCGCGGTTCGAATTGCGGGCTTCCATGCTCAGTCTTCTTAAAGACTGATTGAAAGTGATCTCGTTGATAGAGATCTGTGCGTCGAGCGGGCGGAAATTCCTGACATGTTCCCAGAAAGAAATGCCGCTTTTAAGTTCACCCTTTTTATTGGGGACCTCGGCGTTTGAAAAATTTCCATTTCTGAAAGTAATGCGCACCGGGGTCGTATAACTGCGGTCCGGCGATCTGACGAGATAATAGTGATGTGAAATCCTGTCATCGCTCTGTTGCGTGCCGCTGAAAAGATTGAACACTTTAGCTGACATGAAATTGACTCCCGCCTAATTGACCCGGACCATATAAGCCATCAGGCCGCAAAGTCAAATTTGGATTGATTGTAAGCGCGGGCTTTCTTGTGGATCTCTTCGGCCTGTTGCGGTGTGATCAGTCCACGCTCAATCCCGGCATCCAGATGGATCTGGCGGCGCTGGTCTTCCATGCTGCTGTAGCGGGCGGCGGTTTTGCCATCCATTCCTTCCGCGGAGTTTCTGAAAGCTTCGACGAGTCTGCGCTGGTTTTCCCAGATCGGATGGGTGCGTTCATAAGCCTTGAGCATGCCGCGGTCTATACCCAGCAATTCCGAGATATGGCAGCGTCCCATCGTCAGCGGGATCATGATTTTTGAATCGATCGCCATGAATCCCGACGAGGAAGGATTCTTGATGCTGTCTTCATAGGTGCGAAGCAGGTAACCTTTTTCCGCCCAGTCGGCAAGAAAGGATGATGTCCGCGCCGGATCGAGATTGTGGCGCAGCTCTTCAAGCTGATCGAGTGAATCGGTGATAATGCGTCCACGGCTCAGATCTGTCAGTCGCGAGCAATTACCGTCGTATTTCTGGCAGGCTTTTTCAAAAGCGCGGCTATAGGCCTTGCGCGGTCCCAGTTCGAACTCGGCATCAATAAGATGAGCAAGGGCGGTTCCGAATTTTCTGAGGCCTGAATTAGCCTGGCGGGCTTGTTTATGCAATGTTTGCAATTCGCTCGTCGGCTGGACGGCTGGCTCACGAACGGCTTCGGCAATGACGTTCTTAATGCTCACGCGAATTGTGCTCCCTGCAATTTGCCATACTAAATTAGCATGGCTGGTAATCAATTCCAGTGCATATAACCCTTTCACACAAGTTTTTCGCCGATTTTTGATAATATTGTTACAAAAGAGGTCAAAGATAGGCCTTGCCTCTCAGGGGGATAAACCGTAGAAAACGATCAAATTTAACAAAGGATCATCTATGGCTATTCAACGTACTTTTTCCATCATCAAGCCTGATGCAACCCGTCGTAACCTGACAGGTGCCATCAATGCAAAATTCGAAGAAAAAGGCCTGCGCATTGTCGCCCAGAAACGCATTCAGATGACTGAAGCGATGGCGAAAGAATTTTACGGCGTTCACAAAGAGCGTCCATTCTTCAACGACCTCGTGAAATTCATGATTTCAGGCCCGGTCGTCGTTCAGGTTCTCGAAGGTGAAAACGCCGTTCTGAAAAACCGTGAAATCATGGGCGCGACGAACCCTGCGAACGCGGAAGCGGGCACGATCCGTAAAGAGTTTGCGGAAAGCATCGAAGCGAACTCGGTTCACGGTTCAGACAGTGACGAGAACGCAGCGATTGAAATCGCTTTCTTCTTCGCTGGTAACGAAATCGTAGGCTAATAAATTATTTCACCAGGCGGCCGGCCATTTCGGCGCGGCTCTTGTGGTAAAAATCAGGCAAAGTTTCAAGAAGCGGGCGCAGGTCCGCTTCTTTTGCATCACGGACTATTTTTTCGATCTCGCCGGCATTCAGGCTCAACGATTTAAATCCGAAATTACCGGCCATCCCTTTAAGTTCATGGGCGCGGGCGCGCATTGCTTCTGTATCTTTTTCATCGAAGGAGGCTTGTATCGCCGCGATCAGCTCTTCTGTCTTATCATAGAAATCTTTCAGCAGTTCATGGGTCTGTTCCGGCCCGAGGCTCTTCAGGAGCGATCCGATCAGGCTTTCATCGAGATAGCTGACGGATGGGGCGGCG
>JBEHYB010000035.1:0-23167 GCA_048498395.1 Pseudomonadota bacterium | reverse complement strand
CGGTGCACCCGGTCCTGCGATACCGCCCTCTTTTTATGCGTATCAATATGGCATGTCAGGTAAACGGGATAATAAGCCGTCTCCCGGCGATTGAATAAATCCATCGTTCTCCCGATGGTATCCTCATCCCCGGCTGTCACATAATTCGTCATGATAAAATTGGCATCAGGCTCGGCCAGTTCTTCCAGTGCATCGAACATAATATTGCGGATTTTAGTACAATATTCCCATACGCGCGGCCTTAAGGGCGTAATGCCATCCGCGCCCACGACCGTAAAAATCGGGTTATTCACCAAATGATTATCAAGGATACGAAACCCGGCCAATCTGCCGATTTCCTTCGCAATCGTATATTTCCCGACACCAGGGTAACCAAGCAGATGAATGGCGGTATTTTTAATCGCGCCCAATTTTTATTTCCACGGTTTGGTTGGCGGTATTTTATTGACCGAGCGCAGTTTACGCTCACGGCCAAGTTCGTTATCGATTTCACTTAAGCCTGCCGCGATCTGTTCGTCAACGCTGCCGCCCTGAATAATCCCGGCCTCGGGAATAAGCCCCAGGCGTTTCGCCACATCCTGATAGGCATCGATCAAACCACCAAGATCCTGACGGAAACGGTCCTTGTCCAATTTCTCGCCCGTATTGGCATCCCAGAGGCGGCAATTATCCGGAGAGATTTCATCGGCAAGCAAGATATAGAGCTCTTCAAACTCACCAAACAATCTTCCGAATTCGACCTTGAAATCGACAAGGCGGATATTGATACCGGCGAAGAGACCGTTCAGGTAATCGTTGATACGGTAAGCGAGCGCGACCATTTCCTCAAGCTCGTAAGGATCGGCCCAGCCCAATGCGACGATATGGTTTTCTGAAACCATCGGATCGCCGAGCGCATCGTTCTTGTAATAAAATTCGACAAGCGGATAAGGCAACACCGTGCCTTCCTTCAAACCGAGACGCTTGGACAGCGAACCCGCCGCAATATTGCGGATGACGACTTCGATCGGAATGATTTCAACCTGCCGCACCAGTTGCTCGCGCATATTGACCGAGCGCAGGAAATGCGTCGGGATGCCGATCGATTCCAACTTGGTCATCAGGTGCGCGGAAATGCGGTTATTCAAAACGCCCTTGCCGGCAATGACTTCACGTTTGGTACCGTTCTGTGCGGTTGCATCGTCTTTGAAATACTGAATGACAGTACCCGGTTCCGGACCTTCATAAATGGTCTTGGCCTTGCCGTCATGGATCATCCGGCGTTTAGGACGGCTGGTCGAAAAGAGCATAATTTTTCCTTTGTTATGAGTGATATAACAGTGGCAAACCCGGAAGTAAAATGCTATCGAAAAACGATAAATCGTGCCCAAGAAGGAAAATATTATGTCTATGGATGATCGCAGCAAGGCGCTTGAAAACAAATACGCCCATGACCAGCAGAAACTCTTCCGTATTGAGGCCCGCACCAGCAAACTTCTAGGCCTCTGGGCGGCTGAACAGCTTGGATTATCCAACGAAGAAGCCGAAGCCTATGCGAAGCAGGTCATTGCCAGCAACCTGGACGAGCCGGGTTATGACGATGTCAAAAGAAAGCTTCTGCACGATTTCCATGAGAAAGAACTCAACATCACTGAACATATGATCGATGTCGTGATCGAGAAAAAAGCCGAAGAAGCCGCGCGCCAGATCGAAAGCGCCGATGCCGCAAAAGCCTGATCGAAGGTTTTAAACCGGCAGAGGTTGCAGCGACGGAAGCGCTTCGCGAACCATTTCCGGCTGTACCTTATGAAGATAGCTGGAAAACTTGCGCAGGCGATCCGCCATTTCAATGATATCCGCCACAGGTGCCGCGAAACTCGCCCGCACTATTATGCTGTCCTTATCAAGCCCCAGCCAGTTGGGCGCGGCAAACGCCATTCCGGTGGGAACAGTTATATCTTCAAGGGACTTGATCTGATGACCTGCATATTCGGACAGACCATCCGGCCTTTTAAAGTCCTTGTATTCATCAGCTGACAAATAACCAGTGGCGCGCTTTAACCTGACATCGTTATAAGACATGCCCTTTAACCCACCGAAATCGATCAAATGAAAAAATCCTGATTGCGGCATTGTGATGACCTCGATTCCTTCAATACCCGTCTTCAGCATTTTCCTGGCAGTCGTTTCGGATTTTCCGGTTTCGGTAGTAATCATCCGCACAAGATTGCTGAAATCCTCCCTGCTGACTTCCGGTGTCGCATCAACGCCATTGATCAGGCATTTCATCAATTTGCCGCGAATTTCATGCGCGGCGTTCAACTTGGCGAGATGACTTTCACGTTTGCGTAAATTGTCCTCTTCCGTCGTAAAATAGGCCAGGCTCGCATGATAGGATGTCATCGGCGGGAAATAGGTTGATTGTTGCTGTATATCCCTGAGGGGTTTCAGGGCATTGCTATCGCCTATCAGTACACCGACGCGCAGACTCGCAAGTCCAGCCTTCGACGCACCGAATAATGTGAACGTATCTCTGAAAATGTCGGAATGATTAAACGTATCCGTACGCTTGCCGCGCAACTGGGCAAATGAACAGGGTTTTTCCTGGCCTTCATATTCAAGACCATCATAGACCATATCATCGATGATCTTGATGCGCGATGTCAGGCCATTATATTTAAAACCGGCTCCGCTTCTTACGTTTTTATCGTCTTCCTGCTCGTAATAATAATTGATCGTCATCAGAATATCGGCGATTTCTCTTGTCTCCGCCTCACCGCGCACCAGTCCCGTCGGGTTGTTGGGATTGCTGTCGTAATAGGCGACGATGCGCTTTCCTTCATCCTTCAGCAACCTGAAAGTCTTGGCCAGTTCTTGCGGATCAAGTCTTCCGCCATTCTTCATGTCGCGCTCGATCTTGACGATTTCAATGCCCCAGCGATTCAGATTATTGAAGAAATATCCGTAGGTCGGTACCGGCATAAGGATCACAGGCTTCAAAACTTCGCCGGTAACGCGCTCGCGCTCTTTCACATCTTCGGCCAGCGCGCGGATAATATATTCGAAAGCCTCGCTCGTGCCGCCACCCGTCACCATCAGGCCATGGTTCGGCAATCCATGACACCAATTCTTGTCCGCGATGCCGCGCGCGGTAAAATAATTCGATAATTTATGATGAAGCTTTCCAAGAGCCGTTGAACCATCAAGCTGCATGTTCAGGTGATAGATATTGAGATCCGCATTGGCTTTTTCGAATGCGTAATTGGCCACGTAAGTCAGCGGCAGCAAGGCATTACCCAGTGAGAAATCCATTATACGCATGGATCGGGAATATCACGGAATTATGAAATATAACAAGAAAATAAAGGCATAAAAAAACCCCTGATCGGGGATGGATTTTCGGGCCTGTCTGGTAGGGCTGTCCAGTCTCTGTTCAACTCACCTTTTTCAGGTTTTTTCAAGTTGAGTAGAGTCATATTCAAACTCTAACCAGATGACAAGTTTTTTTTGGTTAATCTTGGTTAAAGGCCAGAAAGCCTTTGAATTTGCGCGATTCCACCGATACAACAAAGCTATGAAAGCAGCAGTTATCGTATTCCCAGGCACCAATCGCGAAAAAGATATGGCGATGGCCCTTGAGCATGTTTCAGGTAAAAAACCGGACCTGGTCTGGCATAAGGAAACTTCGCTTAAGAATTACGACCTGATTGTCCTGCCCGGCGGGTTTTCCTATGGCGATTACCTAAGATGCGGCGCGATGGCCGCCCATTCGCCGATCATGAAGGAAGTGATTAGCCGCGCCAATGCCGGAACCCGCCTTCTGGCTGTCTGCAATGGGTTCCAGATGCTTGTGGAAACCGGTCTCGTTCCCGGCGGACTTCTGCACAATGCTTCGCTGAAATTTATCTGCAAGCAGGTTCACCTGAAAGTAGAAAACAACAAAACGGATTTCACACGTAAATTCTCAAACGGTGAAGTGATCCGCGTTCCCGTCGCGCATGGCGAAGGTAATTATTTCGTCAACACGGAGATATTGAAAAAACTTCAGGACAACGATCAGATCGCTTTCCGTTACTGTAACGCGGACGGCAGCGAAGGTGAAAGCCCGAACGGCTCCGTCGCGCAGATCGCGGGAGTATTCAACGAGACAAAAACAATCATGGGTATGATGCCGCACCCCGAAGATGCCGTCGTGCCGCATGCCGGAAACCAGACCGGCGCGAAACTGTTCGAAAGCATCGTTGAGGCACTGGGTTGATTAAAGTAATGACAGCAAAAATAGACTTCGATTTTCAGGAAGTAAAACTGGAAAAGGATTTCCTGAAAGTCCTGCCTTTGATGAAGAGCCTTCTGACAGAAGAGAAAAACGATATCACCAAGGCACCGAGCGATAAAGTCTCCATCACTTCATGGAAAAAGGCAAAAACGCTGGGCTATCGTGTTTACGCCGCCCGTAATGGCGATGAAATTCTCGGCGTAATGGGATTGACCGAGAATCACGACCCCCTTGAAGAGAAAAAATATTTTCGCCTGAACAATTTCATCGTCGAGCCTGATTTCCGCGGCCTCGGAATTGGTACCGCGATGATGAAAAAAGCCGAACAAATCGCCAGGGCTGAAAAAGCGCAATTTATCGTTCTCGAAGTTTTGTCGCACAACAAGAAAGCGCAGAAATTTTATACAAAAACACTGGGTTATGATTACGTCTGTAATCGCATGCTGAAAATGATCGGCGTGAAAGGAAAATAGAAATGACCGCTTCCGCACTGAAAAAAGAAAAACCGAAATTCCGTGAACCGGAAGTCAACGCAAGCCTCGGCAAAACTTTCGGTTTGTCGGCCGAAGAATACGAAACGATCCTGAAAATTCTTGGCCGTACGCCAACCTATACGGAACTGGGTATTTTCTCGGTCATGTGGTCCGAGCATTGTTCTTACAAATCATCCCGCCTGCACCTGAAGAAACTGCCGACTGAAGCGCCATGGGTTATTCAGGGACCGGGGGAGAACGCCGGTGTTATCGATATCGGTGACGGTCAGGCAGCCGTTTTCAAAATGGAAAGCCACAACCATCCGTCTTATATCGAGCCTTATCAAGGTGCAGCGACCGGTGTCGGCGGCATCATGCGTGACGTATTTACGATGGGCGCGCGCCCGATCGCCAATATCAATGCGCTGCGCTTTGGCGAACCGTCGCATCCGAAAATGCGCAGCCTTGTGAACGGGGTCGTCGCAGGAATCGCGGGCTACGGCAACTGCGTCGGCGTGCCGACAGTCGGTGGCGAAACCAATTTCCACAAATCCTATAACGGCAATATCCTCGTCAACGCGATGACCGTCGGTCTTGCCGACCAAGACAAGATTTATTACGCGCGCGGCGCGGGCGTGAACCAGCCGATCGTTTATGTCGGTTCGAAAACAGGCCGCGACGGCATTCATGGCGCGACCATGGCTTCGAAGGAATTCGAGGAAGGCGTTGAAGGCGAACGCCCGACCGTTCAGGTCGGTGACCCGTTCACCGAAAAACTGCTGATCGAAGCCTGTCTCGAGATCATGCAGAAAGACTGCATTATCTCCATTCAGGATATGGGTGCCGCGGGACTGACCTCATCTTCCGTTGAAATCGCCTCCAAGGGCGAAATCGGCGTTGTCCTTAATCTCGATGACGTGCCGCAGCGTGAGATCAATATGCTTCCCTATGAAATCATGCTGTCTGAATCACAAGAACGCATGCTGATGATCCTGAAGCCGGGCCGCGAAGAAGAAGCGCGCGCGATTTTTGAAAAATGGGACCTCGATTTTGCCGTTATCGGCCACACAACGGATGACGAACATCTGAAACTCAATATGTATGGCGAGACCTGGTGCGATATACCTGTACCGCCACTCGTCGACAAATCCCCGCTTTACGACAGACCGCATGAGAAAACACCTGCCCCGGCACCAATCGATAATGCTTCTTATGCATCGAAGGATATTTTCACCGATCTGAAAAAACTGCTTGCCTGCCCCGACCTCGCTTCAAAACGCTGGATATGGGAGCAATACGACTCGCTTGTCGGCGGCGAGACAATTTACTCACCGGGCTATCATAACAATCAGGCCGGACGCGCCGCGGATTCCGCTCTCGTCAAAATCGAGGGCAAGGACAAGGCGCTGGCGATCACTTCCGATTGCACCCCGCGCTATTGCTATGCCGATCCATATGAAGGCGGCAAACAGATCGTCGCGGAGAGCTGGAGAAATATTACAGCTGTCGGCGCAATACCTCTCGCCGTCACCAATAATCTAAATTTCGGCAACCCAGAACGTCCGCGCATTATGGGTCAGTTCGTTGGCTGTCTCGAAGGCATGGGCGATGCCTGCCGTGCGCTCGACTATCCAATCGTCTCCGGCAACGTCTCGCTTTACAACGAAACCAGCGGTGTCGCGATCCTGCCAACGCCGGTTATCGGCGGTGTCGGCGTTATCAAGGATTTCAAGAAGTCCGTCGGCCTTTCATTTGAAAACGCAGACGAAGATATTGTCCTCATCGGCGGTGAATGTTCGCATCTCGGCCAATCAATCTATCTGCGCGAAATTCACGGACTTGAAACCGGCGCGCCACCTCCTGTCGATCTTCAGATCGAAAAACGCAATGGAGATTTCGTACGCCACCTGATCGACCAGGGCCTGATCTCAGCCTGCCACGATATCAGTGACGGCGGACTTCTCGTCGCGATCGCCGAAATGGCGATGGCCGGCAATATGGGAGCGTCACTTGATGCACGTGACAAAAACAACAGTGCGGCTTTCTGGTTCGGTGAAGATCAGGCACGCTATGTCGTCACCACCAAGAACCTCACAGCCATTCTTGATTCCGCAAAAGGCACCGGCATACCGATTCTCAAAATCGGCAAAACCGGTACCGCTTCGCTGACATTGGGGTCACCGGATCTCAAATTTGCGGATATTGCAGAGCTGGTATTCGTCAATGAAAACTGGCTTCCAAGCTACATGACTGGAAAATAACGATATTTTCTTGACTTATGGGAAAATTCGGTTTTATTCTTTAATCCTAATATAATTCTTTTTCTGATAGGCTTTACGCCATGCCGATGGATTCTTCCGTTATCGAACAGATGATCAAAGAAGCCCTGCCCGACGCAGTGGTGACTATTACCGATCTTGCCGGTGACGGGGATCACTATTCGGCGCTGGTTGTTTCTTCTGCCTTTATCGGCAAAAGCCGCGTCCAGCAGCATCAGCTTGTCTATAACTCCCTGCGGGGAAAAATGGGCGGAGAGCTTCATGCGCTCGCCCTGCAAACCAAAACACCGGATTAATAACCCGGCACATAATTGATACAGATATAATAAACTAGAAAGGTACTATCTATGAGTGACAACCCCGTTTTCAAACAGATCCAGAACGAGATCAATTCAAATGACGTTGTCCTGTTTATGAAAGGCACAGCAGTATTCCCGCAATGTGGATTTTCGGCGGCCGTCGTCCAGGTTCTTGGCCAGCTTGGCGTGAAATTCAAAGGTGTTAATATTCTCGATGACGATGCCGTGCGTCAGGGTATCAAGGAATTTTCCAACTGGCCGACTATCCCGCAACTATACGTGAAGGGTGAATTTATCGGCGGTTGCGATATCGTGCGCGAAATGTACACAAGCGGCGAATTGCAGGACCTGCTTGCCGAAAAAGGCATCGAGACAAGCAAGGCAGCTTAATCCTTTTCCTAGAAACTACGAGGCAGTCTTGCGTCCCTGTTGATGTGGCAGGACTGCATCAATCCAAATCCGATCATCACCGCGATCATCGACGTGCCGCCATAGGACATTAGCGGTAGAGGAATCCCCACGACCGGGATCAAGCCCATTACCATCGCTATATTGATAAAAATATAGATCGAGAAATTGACCATCAGGCCAAAAGCCAGCAACCTTCCAAACGTGCTGCGGCAACGGAAGGCGATCCAGAACCCATATAAGAGGATCAGCGCAATCAGCCCCAGCAATGCCAGACCGCCGACAAGACCAAATTCTTCTGCCCAGAGCGTAAAAATAAAATCGGTTTCTTTCTCAGGTAGAAAGTTCAAATGAGATTGCGATCCTTCCAGGAACCCTTTGCCGAAAATACCGCCCGATCCCAATGCAATCTTTGACTGCATAATGTGGAAGCCGGTTCCCAATGGATCGTTTTCGGGATGCAGGAACGTATTGACGCGGTTTTTCTGGTAATCGTGCATAAACATCCAAACGACCGGAATGGCCGCCGCACCAGACGCGATACCGATAATAAAGATCCAGATAGAAATCCCAGCTGCAAACAGAACAGCGGCACTGACGAATACAATGGCAAGACCCGTCCCGAGATTTGGCTGGGTCACGATCAGGGCGAACGGCAATAAAATAGCGCCGGCAGGAACAAGAAGCGTTTTCAGTTTTTTTATATCCGTCATTTCAACGCCATGAAAATATTTAGCCAGCACCATAATGACGGCAATTTTCATGAGTTCGGACGGTTGCACTTTGACGATCCCGAGATCGAGCCAGCGTTGCGCGCCCATCCCGACATGCCCGAATAGATGCACCATCACCAGAAGAACGATACCGATCCAGTATGCGGGCCACGCCGCCCTGAAAATCATCCGGATATCGACAAAGCCCAGACCAAACATCAGGCCCAGCGAAAAGATATAGCGGACGATCTGCTTGGATGCCCATGGTTCAAGATTGCCATTACCTGCCGAGTAAAGCGACATGAACCCGATGCACGCCATGATGGTAACAAGAACCACCAGCCCCCAACTCATCGCGCGCAAGCGCCCGAGGAAAGATATATCGTCAAGAACGATGTCGGAGCGAAACAGGGCCATTAGCTTTTCATTTCCTTACTGGCGGGGTCGCGTTGCTCGCATTCAAGCATGATATCCTTGGCAATCGGTGCCGCCGCCGCCGCACCGCCGCCGCCGTGTTCGACGACGACACAACATGCATATTTTGGTGCCTGAACCGGCGCATAGCAAATAAACAAACCATGGTGACGGTAATGCCACGGCGTATCGGCCTGACTGATACGACCTGTTGCACGCTCTGCCATCGTAATACGTTTGACCTGCGACGTACCTGTCTTGCCGGCCATTTCAAAACCGGGAATTTTGATCTGCTGGGCATAAGCCGTTCCACCGGGCTGCATAACCTGCGTCATACCCTGTTGCACAAGCGCGAGATGATCGGGATTAATGCCCATATCTTCCCACGGCTGAGTATGAATTTCCTTGCCGCCGATAATACCAGTGAGCCACGGCTTGACCGCCTTACCACCGTTTGCGATACGGGACGCCATCGTCGCAAGCTGTAATGGTGTTGCCTGCAGATATCCCTGCCCGATCGACGCAACAACGGTTTCACCGGGATGCCATGGCTCTTTTCGTGCCTTGCGCTTCCATTTCGTATCAGGCACCAATCCGGGTTTTTCTTCCGGCAATCCGATATCAAGCTTGTCGCCAAGACCCATACGGCGCGCCATATCGGCGATTTTATCGATACCGACATTATTCGACATTTTATAAAAGAACACATCGCAGGAATGGCAAAGCGCGCCGACGACATTGACTGTGCCATGACCGCCTGGTTTCCAGCAGTGAAACCTATGACCGCCGAAATCATAATGACCCGGGCAATTTGCCGACCAGTTGCGGTCGATCGCACCGGATTCAAGACCCGCCAGCGCCGTTACAACCTTGAAAGTCGACCCCGGCGGATAAAGGCCGCTGATAATTTTATTGATAAGCGGATGGGTCGGATCGTCCCGGAGCTGTTCCCATTCCATCGTCGAAATCCCGCCCGTGAATGAATTGGGATCAAAGCTGGGATAGGAGGCAAGCGCATAAACCGCGCCTGAATGCACATCCATGATGACGGCAGATGCGCTTTTCTCCGCCGCAAGGCGTTGCTGGGCAAAACGCTGCAACTCGGCGTCAATACTTAAAACGATTTTACTACCTGGAATACTCGGCGTTTTATTGAGCTGGCGGACTTCACGCCCATGCACGTTAACTTCAATCTCTGCCTTGCCGGGCGTACCACGCAATTCCTGTTCATATTGTTTTTCAAGGCCGTTCTTGCCTATCTGAAAACCGGGCAAATGCAGAAGCTTGTCTTCCGTCATTTCGCCTTCAGCAACACGCCCGACATATCCAATCAAATGCGCGGTCGCCTCCTTGTGCGGATAACTTCTGACCTCGCCGGACTGAACAGCGACACCAGGCAGATGGGGGCTGTTGACTTCGATGGTCGCGACTTCATCCCAGTTTAAATTATTCCTGATCTGGATCGGCATAAAATGCGGATTGCGATTTACGTCGCGCAACACTCGCTTGATATCACGATCTTCTATCGTGACAACCTTCCTGAGTTCACGCAGAGAATTCTCAAGATTGTCGGTCAACTCAGGCGTAATGATAACCTGGAAATCCTGAACATTGTCCGCAAGCGGAATTCCAAAACGGTCGACGATCTGTCCGCGATTTGGTGGAATTATTTTGATATTGACGCGATTATTCTCGGCCAGGGTCTTGTATTTCTCACCCTCGGCTATTTGCAGCCATGCAAGCCTGCCACCCAGCAGCCCCAGAATAACACCCTGCCCGAGCCCGATAACGATGGCCCGGCGCGAAAAGGTGTCGAACCTGTCATTTTCACGTTCCATAGGCCAGCTTTAGCATAGAAAAATTATATTTAGCGAAAAAATTTATTGAGCGTGATCATTGGCATGACGATTACCGGATAAGCGAGAACGCTGACAAGGATCGTCGCAAAAAGCGGGAAGAACCCCGGCCAGCTCTGGCTCATCAGAATAAACACCAGCATGTGAATAAACGCGACAACCATGCAGGCAAGTCCATATCCTGCCCATAAAACGGCCCATGACTGGCCGCGTAAGAAACGGCGCTGTCCATGCAGGATAAATGAAATCAGGAGAAAGCATAACGCATTCAGTCCCAGTAATTGCCCTGATACAATGTCCAGAGCAAGACCCAGAATAAAAACCAGATAAAACGGCAAAAGCGACGGACGTGTCAGCGTCCAGTAATAAATCCCCATCAGGAGAAAATATGGAGTGATATTGCGGATATCGAACATCGGCAAGCTTGCTGCATTGAACAGCAGGAGAAATATCAGGAAAATATAAACCAGAAAATTTCTAAGAATTGAGGAAATTCTTTGAAAGGCTTCGCTATGTTCTTCCATCAGATTAACGTTGCGTCGCTGGCGGCGATTTTAGAACGTCGATGCTCTGGCGGACATTAGGATCGTCCGGCTTCTCGATGATTTGAACATAATTGGCGTTGCTCGGATCGGTGAAAGGCTGGACCATCAATTCGCCGCTTGAGGTTTTAACGACCTTGCCGATCGGCAGGCCTTGCGGGAACATGCCGCCATGGCTGGACGTTATAACGCGGGCTCCGACTTCGACCAGCGTATCCTGCGGCAGATGATCGAGGGTCAGTAAATCTTCGTTTGTGCCTGCCAGAATGGCCTTTTGATTGCTGCCTTCGATGACAACAGGAATATGCGAGTTGATATCGTTGAGAAGAAGAATACGGGACGCGCGATTACCGACTTCGATTACGCGACCGATCATTCCCTGACTTCCCATCACAGCCTGACCTTCGACAACACCATCTTCCTTGCCGGCCTGAATCAAAAGAGAGCGAACATAGGAACTTCCCGAGTCACCGATGACGCGGGTCGATATGTAACTTTGTTCAGGTTCAGGAATGACGTTGAGCAGATCTTTGAGCGACTGGTTTTCAGCCTTCAGAAGAAGCGCAGTCTGATACCATTCTTTCAGGCGACCATTCTCGGCTTTCAGACGATCGTTCTCGGCGCGCAATTGCGTAATACCCGTCATACCGGAAATCATATCGGCGACGAACCGGAACGGCTGACCTACTGCGGAGATAAGAGGCGCGACCGTATCAGTAATTCCGATACGTGGTTTCTGCCACAGGGCAGGTGAAATCATGGAAGAAAGAAGGATTAAGGCAGCAACCCCGGCTAAACCGTAAGGTGAATACCGGCCAATCCTGGCCACGGCTGAGGCGGCTCTGTAATTACGGCGGCGACGGTGTCGTTGTGTAAGAGATCTCATTAAGATGCCCTGCCACGGGCCCTTCTGCTGACTGGTTATTCTTATTATACACTATATTGGGGTACTTAATAAAATGTTGATGCAGAGATCAAGGCTTAATAATATTAGATTGACATAATGTTCAGATTTTCTGTATAGAAATGTCATGCGTAAACCAGAGAAAATTATCGATCCCCTCACCTTGCACGACAACCGTATCAAGCGTGTTGCACCGCCCAAAAACAGTCTTGGCGATTACTACCTGAAAATTGTCCGGCAAGAACACCCTTCTATCAAACTAAACGACTATGCCGCGATTGTCGGTATTACCGTCGACGCACAAAATTCCCTTATCTACGGCAATCCGAACCAGCCGTGGATTGAAAAGTATAAAATTATCGAGAAACTGCAAACAAATTTTCCCAAGGGCTGGGATTTGTACAAAGATGACTTTTTACAAAAAGTCTCCGAGCTTCCGTGCCCTCCCGTTAAGCCGCGCAGCCTGTCCGAAGACTGGAAAGAGGCTTGCGCCAGCGCGATCAAACTGGCTGAAAAAGCGAATGGCAGCAACCGTGAAAAATTTATAGAAAAACTTCAACCCGTTCAGGTCAAACGGTTCTGGGACAGGCTGGCCGAAGCGGATAGCAATATTTCCCTGGCTATTTATAATCATGCGTTGCGTGAAATTTTCCGCATCTGCAATCCCGCATTACAGGAATCCGAAACGGCGAAAAAGAAGACAAAAAAATCCGCCAGATGGCGGCGGATCTTTTAAAGCTGTCTCCGGTCATCCCGAAATTCTAATTAGTATGTTCCGATAAGGACGTTGCGCAGCGTCTTCATTTCTTCGAGCGCGTGACCTGTACCCAGCGCGACACATGACAATGGATCGTCAGCGATCGTGACTGCAAGACCTGTCGAGTGGCGAAGGACGTAATCGAGATTTGACAGCAACGAGCCGCCACCTGTGAGGACGATACCACGCTCGGCGATATCGGCGGCGAGTTCCGGCGGTGTGTGTTCAAGCGCAAGACGAACGCCTTCGACGATCTGGCTGATCGGCTCCATCAAGCTCTCTGCAATGTGACGCTCGGTCACGATAACTTCTTTCGGAACGCCGAGCAGAAGATCACGGCCTTTGATCAGCATGGTGCGGCCGTCGCCTTCGGCTGGCGGGCAGGCAGAACCCACTTCTTTTTTAATACGTTCAGCCGTTGTCTCACCGATAAGGAGGTTAAATACGCGACGGATATAGTTGATGATCGCATCGTCCATTTTATCTCCGCCAACGCGTACGGAACGCGCGAACACGATACCGCCCAATGAAATAACGGCGATCTCTGATGTTCCGCCGCCGATATCGACGACCATCGAACCCGACGGCTCAGTCACCGGCAGACCGGCACCGATTGCAGCCGCCATCGGCTCTTCGATCAGGAATACTTCAGAGGCACCCGCGCTCTCGGCTGAATCGACAATCGCTTTTTGCTCGACAGCTGTTGAACCTGACGGCACGCAGATTACCATTTTAGGGCTGACGAAAGAACGGCGGTTATGAACTTTTCTAATGAAGTGCTTGATCATTGCTTCCGCAACTTCAAAGTCAGCAATAACACCATCACGCAGAGGGCGGATCGCAGTGATGTTACCAGGCGTACGACCGAGCATTTGTTTCGCTTCGTTACCGACGGCCAGAACCTGTTTGCGCCCTGCGACATTTGAGATAGCGACAACTGAAGGTTCATTAAGGACAATTCCACGATCGCGGACATAAACGAGAGTATTGGCGGTACCGAGATCGATCGCCATATCGGCAGACATAAAACCGAAAAGTTTGGAAAACATTTTTGCGTGAGTCCTTGGGGTGCGCGAGAAAAGAAGGCCCTAGTTATAACAAACTTCCCGCGTGGGTGCACGCGGGAAGCTTCAATTTCTTGAAACAAAGAAAACGGCTTGACCGGGATTAACCCTGGCGGACTTTCATCCGTTTTTTGGTCTTGTTGATGATGTAAACACGGCCCTTACGACGGATCAGGCGATTGTTCCGGTCGCGGGATTTCAATGTTTTCAATGAGTTAACGACTTTCATCGTCTGAATTCCTTATAAATTGAGTCTTGAAGGCCGGAACATAGTCATCCCCTACCCCTATGTCAAGTTGAATATACATGGATATTCGGCCCCTTTGCAGGCCTTTAACCGAGGATTAAGGTGTCACGTTCAATATATTAAGATATCAATCGGATAGGTACCATTAAAAGCATGCCACCACTCGTATTACCGCCCAGTTTCAATGTCCGGAATGAATTCAACACGGCCCTGCTGAATGGGCATTTATCGTTGAATTATCAGCCCATTGTCGATCTGACGAACGGCCATGTCCGGGGATTTGAAGCCTTAATGCGCTGGAATCACCCGGAACTGGGATTTATACCGCCAAGTGGCTTTATTCCCGTGGCCGTGGAAAGCGGCCTGATTATCGCGGCCAGTAAATGGGCTCTTCGCGAAGCCTGCCGCGCCCTTAAGCGTATCGAAGGTCGTATCGGCCAGGTCAAAAATCTCTATATGAGCGTCAACTTTACCGCTTCAGATTTCGCCGAAGACCGTTTCCTTGACGATCTTTACCAGATTATCAGCGCGAGCGATGTTCTGCCGACCCAGATCCAGCTCGAGATTACCGAAGAACTCCTGATGTCCCAGCCTGAAAGCGTACAGAAGACTTTGAGCCTGTGCCGTGGGGCCGGACTGAAAATTGCCGTCGATGACTTTGGCACCGGCGAAGCTTCCATGGAATTCCTGCAAAGCTTTCCGATTGATACGGTTAAACTCGATCGTGTCTTTATACGCAACCTCATGACCGATCCTGCGAAGCTTGAGGAAGCCCGCCCTATTCTCGCTCTGAGCCAGACTCGCAACCTGACGATCACTGCCGAAGGGATCGAGGAAAAAGAAGAAGCCCTCCTGATGAAGGAATTAGGGTGCAACACAGCACAAGGTTATTACTTCGCGAAACCGATGCCTGAGAAGGATGTTGTCGAGCTTCTTCTTGATCTGGGCGGATTCAGCCGTAAACTCGAAGCGGCTTAAGCGGCAATTATTTCCCTAAATACTGAATCTCCTGTTGAAGAGAGGGTCAAAAACCCTTCACAGCCCTGTCCGCATAAGGCAGGATAAGCGCCACTTAACAACATTACGCGCTCAGGAGTGATTTTCGTGGCCCTTAAACTTGCCGTTTTAAAAGAAACAGAGAGCTTTGAGAAACGCGTCGCCGCAACACCGGAGACAGTGAAAAAACTGATCGCCAAAGGCTTTGCCGTTACCATCGAAAGCGGCGCAGGAAATAACTCCTCCTATCTGGACAAGGATTATCAATCCGCAGGCGCACAGATTGTCTCAAACGCCAATGACGCGACACGCGATGCAGATATTATCCTTTGCGTCGAAGCGCCCGCCGCTGTACAGGCGAAAAAAGATGCGATCCTGATCGGGCTGCTCGCGCCTTACAACAATAAAGAACGTCTCGGCATATATGCGAATTCAAACCTGACAACCATGTCAATGGAACTTGTGCCACGGATTACTCGTGCGCAGGCGATGGATGTTCTCTCTTCGCAATCCAACCTTGCCGGCTATCGCGCCGTTCTTGATGCCGCGACCTTGCTGCCGCATGCGTTTCCGATGATGATGACTGCCGCCGGAACGATTCCACCAGCACGCGTTTTCGTCATGGGCGCAGGCGTTGCCGGACTGCAAGCCATCGCAACAGCCAAACGTTTAGGTGCCGTCGTTAGCGCGACCGATGTACGCGCTGCCGCCAAGGAACAGGTGCAATCGCTCGGCGCGACATTTGTCATGGTTGAAAGCGATGAAATCAAGAACGCCGAAACCGCCGGCGGCTATGCAAAGGAAATGTCCGAAGACTTCAAACGCAAACAGGCAACGCTTGTCGCCGATACGATCACCCGTCAGGATATCGTTATTACGACAGCTCTGATCCCCGGCAAACCTGCCCCGCAACTCGTGACCGAGGATATGATCAAGAGCATGAAACCCGGTTCCGTCATCATCGATATGGCGGTCGAGCAAGGCGGCAACTGCGCGCTCTCCAAAGCAGGTGAAGTCGTCGAAGCGCATGGCGTTAAAATCGCGGGCTTTAAAAATATTCCGAGCCGCATCGCCGCCGATGCCTCCGCCCTTTACGCACGCAACCTGATGAATCTTGTCAATATCCTCGTCGACAAGGAAGGAAATCTCGCCCTCAACATGGAAGACGATATTATCAAGGGCGTGACCCTGACAAAAGGCGGCCAGATCATCCACCCCAATTTCAATTCATAATCAGGAGAGGCCCACATGACCGCACTTCCTCAAAACACACTCGGCGCTGAATCACAAGGCGTGGCCCACGCCGCCGAACAACTGTCGCAGCTCGCCAACAATCTCGCGATCCACACGGCGCAATATACATTCGAGCCCGGCGCGGCGAGCGGCTCTTTCCTGATGACAGGCCTGACCGTTTTCGTTCTCGCCTGTTTCGTCGGATATTATGTTGTCTGGCGCGTTACACCTGCGCTCCATTCCCCATTGATGGCGATCACCAACGCGATCTCTTCCGTAATCATCGTCGGCGCGCTGATCGCCGCAGGACCATTATCGGACGGCTTCAGCTTCTCGAAACTTATGGGCTTCTTCGCCATTATCCTCGCTTCAATCAATATCTTCGGCGGCTTTATCGTAACCCGTCGTATGCTCTCCATGTTCAAGAAAAGAGTTTAACCGATGTCAACTCTCGCTCCCCTTTTCTATCTCGTTTCATCCGTCTGCTTTATCATGGCGCTGCGCGGGCTGTCCTCGCCCGTGACCTCGCGTCAGGGCCTGAATTTCGGCGTGACCGGTATGATCATCGCGATTCTGACGACGCTCAGCTCCGATATCGTCCAGTCCTACTGGCTGATCATTCTCGGGATCGTCATCGGCGGCACGATCGGCACTTTCATCGCGATCAAGATCAAAATGACAGCGCTGCCGCAGCTTGTCGCCGCGTTCCACTCGCTTGTCGGTCTTGCGGCTGTTTGCGTGGCCGCCGCCGCTTTCAGCAACCCGCTTGCTTATAAAATCGGCGCACCTGGCGAAATTCACCTCGCAAGCCTGATCGAAATGTCACTTGGCGTTGCGATCGGCGCGATCACTTTCACAGGCTCGATCATCGCCTGGGGCAAGCTGCAGGGTGTCGTCACCGGCAAGCCTGTGACCTTCGCTGGACAAAACATGATTAATGCCGCCGCCGGTATTGTTCTTCTGGCGCTTATCGTACTGCTGTGCACGACAGAGAGCAGCATCGCTTTCTGGTTGATCGTCCTTCTGTCATTGGCGCTTGGTGTTCTCGTTATCATCCCGATCGGTGGTGCCGATATGCCGGTGATCGTCTCCATGCTTAACAGCTATTCGGGCTGGGCCGCAGTCGGTATCGGCTTTACGCTGCAAAATAATTTGCTGATCGTCACAGGCGCGCTTGTCGGCGCATCAGGGGCCATTCTCTCCTATATCATGTGCAAAGGCATGAACCGTTCTTTCCTGAGTGTCGTCCTCGGTGGTTTCGGCGCGGAACAATCTTCGTCCCAGCATGTATCCAATGCCGGCAAGTCCGCGAAAATCGGTTCTGCCGAAGACGCAGCCTTTATTATGAAGAATTCAGGAAAAGTCATCATCGTGCCGGGCTATGGTATGGCCGTCGCGCAAGCGCAACACGTGCTGCGTGAAATGGGTGATATCCTGAAAAATCATGGTGTCGACGTTAAGTATGCGATCCATCCTGTCGCCGGCCGTATGCCGGGCCATATGAACGTGCTTCTGGCCGAAGCCAACGTGCCGTATGATGAAGTATTCGAACTTGAAGACATCAACCGCGATTTCGCCCAAGCGGATGTCGCCTATGTCATCGGTGCAAACGATATTACGAACCCGGCGGCCAAGAACGATTCTTCATCGCCGATTTACGGCATGCCGATCCTCGATGTCGAACGCGCGAAAACGGTTCTCTTCGTCAAGCGTTCGATGGGTTCCGGCTACGCCGGGATCGACAACCCGCTTTTCTTTGCCGACAACACGCTCATGCTGCTGGGCGATGCCAAGAAAATGACGGAAGATATCGTCAAGGCACTCGAAGCCTGATTTTCCGGCTTATATATGAACTGCTACAAGAAGGAGGAAAGGTTAACTTTTCCTCCTTCAATCGTTAAGATTAACTAAAATTTTACCTATTTCATATCTAATATGACTAATACACAGATATGAAGCAGGGCTATGAACGCAACTTATACCAAAGATGGCGTGCCTATTATAAAGACGGCTTTTGATACGGCCAGCTATCAGCCGCATGGCTGGACCAGCGGTTACTTCATCAATAAATCGCATGAAAAGATTTTCTATTCCCGCACACCGGCTGAAGGCCCGGTACAAGGCACAGTGGTCCTCACAACCGGTTATAACGACAGCGTCTATTATTTCTACGATACGATCCATGAATGGCAGAAACGTGGTTACGATGTTTATGCGATGGACTGGGCGGGACAGGGAGCGTCACAACGCGATCCCGACCACCCGGATATTCCATCGACACGCCCCCTCTCTTATCATGTGCGCGATCTCGATCAATTCATCAACCAGATTGTCAAACCGCATGCAGAGAAACCATTGATCCTATCGACCCACTCAATGGGCGGGCATATCGGCGCACTTTATATGAAAGAGCATCCCGACACGTTTGACAAAGCTATTCTCGCCGCACCGATGCTGGACCTGAACACATCAATCCTGCCACGCAAGGTTTTCCACGACCTCGCCCATGTCGCCGGGCAATTGGGCTTCAAGAATTCCTCACTGCCTAACTGGCGCGATTTTCTCTATCGCTTGCAAACGGCGAGCGCATTGCCGCCCAATGACCTGCGTGAAGATATGAGCCTGAGCGGAAAATTAAGAGAAACATTCCATCAAGCGTTGCAGCCTTATGATCTTAAACTGCCGACATGGGGTTGGGTTGATTCCGCCTATGACTCGATTGAGAAGGTCACAAAAAAAGGCTTCTTCAAAAATATCAAGACCGATATCCTTTTTGTCACAGCCGGGCGCGACGAGCTCGTTGATAATAAGGCGATCCTGAAAGCCTCCAAAGAGGCCCCGCATGCACGTGTTCTTGACCTTCCTACCTCACGCCATGGCGTATGGGAAAGCTCAACGAACAACCTTGCGAAATTATGGAGCACGATTGATGATTTTACCGGCAATAAATCCACACTTCCCGCACCGCAACGACAATTCACGCAACCGCGCATGTCTGTTGCCGCCTTAACACCCGCTCTTGTGTCCGGCGGATAAATCTATAATCTTGATCCTTGTAAAGAATTCGCACATTACCCTTTAGTACCTGAATGACCCTCGATCTCTCCCTGCTAACACTTCCCCGCTTCAGCCAACCTGAAAATTGGCGCTGGCATTCATTTAAATCCTCCAGCGGGCATAAAATTCGCTTTGGATCAGTATTCCCGAAAGGGAAAATCCCGGATGCCGTCGTTGTCTGTTTGCCGGGTTTTCGTGAATTCGGTGAGAAATATTTCGAACTGGCGAATGACATGCTCTCGCGCAATCTCGCCTTCTGGGTTATCGACTGGGTCGGACAAGGTGGTTCGGACAGGCTGCTCGACGATCCGTTCAAGGTTCACTCGCTCGGCTTTGAACAGAACATCAAGGATCTCAAACAATTTATTTTCGACTATGTGAAGCCAGCGGCCGTGCACCCGGATGTTGGCCGCCTTCCCACCGTGTTGATCGGCCATTCGATGGGTGCGCATATCGGCCTTCGTTACCTGCATGAAAATACGGAAGACTTTATACGCGCGGCGGCTTTCTCCGCGCCACTGATCAGCATCACCCAGTTCTCGAAATACCCGTCTTTCCTGATTGAATTTATTTGTGAATGCCTGCGCATGCGCCCTACCGCCTACATTCCCGGCGGCGAAGTTATTGCCGAAGAAAACAGGAAAGGCCCGCCTGGCACAAGCCGCTATACCAGCGACCCCGCGCGCGACCAGATCCATCGCCTGTGGTTTGATAAATCACCTGTTTTGCAGGTCAAAGGCCCAACCTATTCCTGGCTGTATGAGACAGTGCGTTCCTGCAATATCCTGCGCAGGAAATCATATCTTGAGAAAATAAAAACACCGATCATGATCGCAACCGCTGGTCAGGATATCGTCGTGTCGTCCAAGGCAACCGAGAAACTGGTTTCCAACCTCCCCGACGCGGAATTGCTTGATCTGCCTGATGCCAACCATGAAATATTGATGGAGCGGGACGAGATCAGGAACCGGTTTTTGACGTATTTTGACGATTTTCTGCAAAGAAAAGTCCTCTCCCGGCAAGATAGATTGAAAAAATTCTGAGTTTGAGCCAGTATCCAAGGCAGGAGCAAAACAATGGATGAGACACAATTAAACAAAGCGCGTATGAGCGACCGCATTATATATGCCCTCAAACTTGCGATCGAACAAAGAGACAGCAAAATCGCCGACGCGCTTGTGTCCGCTCTGGAACTTGCCATGACCCGCAATACGGGCGGTGGTGAATTTGTCGAACGCCGCGACTATCCGCCTGAAGTCGAAAAAGAATTGCTGAAACTTCGCGATATCAAAAAAGACGAAAAGAAATAATTCTCAAGAAATCAGATCGAGCCATTCCTGCTCGCTCAGAATTTTGAGATTAAGCTCGCGAGCCTTCGTGAGCTTCGAGCCTGCATCTTCGCCAGCCACGATATAATCCGTATTCTTCGAAACCGATCCCGCCACTTTCGCACCCAGGCTTTCGGCACGCGACTTGGCTTCCGCACGCGTCATTTGTACCAGCGAACCTGTAAAGACGACCGTCTTGCCGGCGACCGGGCTGCTGCCTGTATCCGGTGCGATAAAATCCTCAATCGTCAAAAGATTATCCAGATCTTCAAGAACCTCACGGTTATGATCTTCTGCAAAGAATGCCAGCAGATCTTTTGTCACGCTCGGCCCGATATCCTCGATATTCATCAACTCCTGCAGGGCTTCAGAATCTGCGTTTTCGGCCTGTTTCATGGATGCCTGAAGATGTTTGAAACTGCCATAGGTCATGGCCAGTTTTCGCGCCGTCGCTTCACCTACCTGCCGGATACCCAACGCATAAATAAAGCGGTCGAGCGGAATCGTCCGGCGACTATTAATCGCGGCAAAAAGATTTTGCGCCGATTGCGTGCCCCAGCCTTCGCGCGCGCGTAAAGGGGTTAAGCTACCCTTGTCTCTTTCTTCCAAACGGAAAATATCACCGGGCGTTTTAATCAAACCTTCTTCATAAAATTCTTCGATAATCTTCGCGCCCATACCTTCAATATCGAACGCATTACGACTGACGAAATGTTTCAGGCGTTCGACCGCCTGCGCGGCGCAGATCAATCCGCCAGTGCAGCGCCTGACAACCTCGCCTTCCTCGCGGATCGCATGCGAACCACAAACAGGGCAGGTATGACGGAATTTATATTCATGGCTATCTTTAGGGCGTTTCTCCAGCAGGACGGATACGATCTGCGGAATAACGTCTCCGGCGCGCTGGATTACGACATGATCACCCTCGCGCACGTCCTTGCGCTTGATCTCATCCTCGTTATGTAGCGTCGCACGGGACACGACGACACCGCCCACGGTGATCGGCTCGAGCTCCGCGACAGGGGTTAACGCGCCCGTACGCCCAACCTGAATATGGATTTTCCTGACAATTGTTACCGCTTGTTCCGCAGGAAATTTGTGCGCAATCGCCCAGCGCGGCGCACGGCTGATAAATCCCAGGCGTTCCTGCCAGTCAAGGCGATCGACCTTATAGACTACACCATCAATATCGTATGGCAGGTCGGCGCGAAGCTTCTGCACTTCGTTATAATAGTTGAGTATTTCTTCCACCGATCCGGCATGCGCCTGCGGTTCAGCTTGAGCAAAACCGAAAGATTTGAGTTTTTTCCTGATTCCGTCCTGTGTATCAGCCAGCGGCGCGCTCACTTCGCCCAACGCATAGCCAAAAAATCGCAAGGGACGTTTTGCCGTGATCGTCGGGTCAAGCTGGCGCACACTTCCCGCCGCGCCGTTGCGGGGATTTGCAAGCACCGGCTTACCTTCCGCTTCAAGCGATGCATTGAGTTTCGTGAATTCGTCACGGCGCATATAAATCTCACCGCGCACTTCCAGGATTTCCGGCGGCTTGCCCTTAAGCTCTTTCGGAATATCTGAAATCGTCATGACATTCGCCGTAATATCTTCGCCCGTGACACCGTCGCCGCGCGTTGCGGCCTGCACGAAAATCCCGTTCTCATAGCGCAATGAGCAGGAAAGCCCGTCAATCTTGGGCTCGGCGACCATATCTATTTTCTCGGATGCCGGAATATTCAGGAATTTTCGCACACGATCGAAAAAATCAACAATATCTTCGTCTTCAAAAGCATTACCGAGCGACAGCATAGGCTTTGAATGTTTGACTGTCTTGAATCCTTTCGCAGGTTTTGCACCAACCTGCTGAGACGGGCTGTCGTTGCTGACTAAATCAGGGAATTCTTTTTCCAGTCGGTCAAGTTCCTGCCGCAATCTATCATATTCGGCATCGGTGATAACCGGCATATCTTCTTCATGATATCTCTTGTCGTGATACTGGATTTCGCTCACAAGCTTCTTATAACGTGCGCGCGCATCCTCGAAATCGAGATCGATAAGGCCTTTTGTCTTTGTCATGCTACTTTTGTTTCCAGCAATTTCCCGGCTGCAGCACGGGCTTCCTTGGTAATCTCGCTGCCTGAAAGCATGCGTGCGATTTCTTCCTGACGCTCTTTACGCTCAAGCGGAATAACCGTAGTCTTCGCATCCTGTTTGGCAACCACCCAGTGATGATTGGCGCGCGCCGCGACCTGCGGCGAATGCGTTACAACCAATACCTGATGCTGATCGGCCAACCTTGCCAGCCGCTCGCCCACAGCGCTTGCCGTTGCGCCGCCAATACCGGTGTC
>JBEHYB010000034.1:0-23250 GCA_048498395.1 Pseudomonadota bacterium | reverse complement strand
CGGCATAGCTATGGGCAAAACCACTTACGGTTCTGGTGCTGTCATTATAGCAGACCGCTTTTTTGCCTTTAAGATCCGTTGAATTGAACACGACATTCGAGCTGCCCGAATCGCCGTAAGAGCCGGTGAAGGGGGCTCCCCACAGGCCGTCTGTCGGGATGGTCGTGAAAGTGTTCCCGGCAAGCGCATTAAGGGCATTGCAGAGTTCAAGCGGAATGTCCCAGAGGTTGAGCGAGAGCTCGGCACAGCTTATTTGAGTACAGGTCGTTCCTATGTCCTGTATGGCATCGGAGGATGTGTAATAAAAATGCTGGTCGCCTGTGCTGTTGACCCAGGAGGCATCCGGCAAAAGCGGCCTGATATTGCCGCCAGCGGCATCGAAGATATCGCATTTCTTGGAGACGGGCGCGTCAGCATTGACATGAAAGGCATCGAGCGCGTTCGCGAAATTCAATTCGTTCTCCGAACAGCCTTTCATCAAAAGCTTGTTGGCCGCGAATTCGACGGTTTTCGCGTATTCCATGATCTGGGAAGCGTTTGTTTTGGCGTTGCCTTTGGTGCCTATGGAGGACGAGACATTGCTGCCGCGCGTAAAGGCGAACATGACCATGCCGAAAAGAACGACACCGATCAGGATGTAGAGAATGGCGCTGCCGGTTTGCGATCGTTTATTCTGCTGCATCAGAAGATTTTTCTGATTTGAAGATTTCCTTGCGCGCGGTATCGGCGGCATCGGAGAGGATGTTTTTCGTCTCGTCATCGAGCGCGAGCTGTTCGTGTTCGGCTTCGGCCGCGAGATCGTTATAGCTGGTTGTTTCCGGGGCAGGGGCTTCGGGCATCGCCGGTTGTTTCTTGCCTTCGAAGAAAGCCATCGGGTTGCCGCCGCCTGCCGCTTTTGCAGGCGCAGGAGCGGCTGTGGCGACTGGCTCGACGACCGGCACTGTCTCGTCCAGATTGACGGGGTTGTTCAGCGCATGCAGGGCGACAACGCCCAGTATCCCGCGATCGAGGCGCGAGGTCTTGCGGTCCTTACTTAAAGTGAATCCATCAGCGAGGGCGCGCAGTTCGTTCGGTGTTTCAGGCGCGACATCGGCGCGCGCCGCACTCCAGCCCTTTTTCACCATCAAGTCGCGCAGCTTGGTCACGGACGCGCGGTGTTTGAGCAGTGTTTCATCCGGTGGCGAAAGAGCCAGGTAGCGTGTGACGCGCATCGCCTTGGCAAAGCCCGGGTTCGAGTAGAAAATATTGACTTCAACGACACGGTCGCCGAAAGCGATCGTGGCTTCGCCCTCTTTCTGCGCGCGGATCGCGTCATAGTTGGCGCGTTTACGATCCTGAACGCCGGCCTGGAAGTTATCGTGATAAGAGCGCGACATACTGCCGGCCTGGGTCTGGAAACCCGACACCTCGGTCACGAAAGCGGAGCCGACGGTTTTTTCAAAGAATTCCTTGGTCTGGGTCGGATCTTCGAGTTTGCCGAAAATCTTGATGTTACAGTTAGCCGCGATGGAACGGGCTTCTTCCTTGACGCGTTTTTCCATCGCCGGCAAATCCTGCGCGGAGAAGAGAAGCGCGAAGCCGAGGGAACGGGCCTGTGCGGCCATAACGCCCATACCTTGCGAGGCGTAGTAACCGACCTCGTCGAAGATGGTCATGAAAGGCGTTTCGGAATGCGTCGGTTTGTTCTCGATGACGGACGAGCTTTCGCCTTCGACCGTGGAGCCGAGGGTGGAACCCATCATCCCTTTCAATGTCGCGGCGACGATTTTACCAAGGTTGGCGGTTTCATCGCCGGATTTTTCCAGAGCCGGAATAAGGACGACGAGAATGCGGCGATTGAGAACGATATCGAGCATGTCAACGTCAGCCGCCTGGCTGTCGAAGATGTAACCGTAATCGTCGGCCAAAGACTGCAACGACCTTGTGAACTGCATGGACAGGTATCCGTGCTGGGTCTTGGCGGTCGTCGTATCGATCATCGGCTGATCGGGGCCCATCGGTTTGTCTTTACCGTCATCATCGAACGCGGCATCGACATAACCCGGCAGTGTTTCACAATAACCTTTCAGACCGCGGCGGATCATTTCAGGCAGCGATTCATCGCGCGAGAGTTTAACGACGGCGCTGAGCGCCAAAGCGGCGCGGATGGTGCCGACCGACATCGGCTGGTCCTGATTGTCGCGTTTCCAGGTGAGGGCCGGCATAAGCGCGCCGAGAAGAGACACCGCACGTTCTTTCCACATCGCGTTATCACCCTCGGCTTCCGGCATCAGGGACACCATCATCTGGGTGAGGTAGGAGGCGGAGCCCGTCGAGAACGGGTTCATGGAGTTCGACGGCGCTTTGCGGTTCGAGTTACCCGTCATGTAGTTCAAAACGAGCAGATCGTCGTCGCGGCCGAAACGGCGGACGAGGGATGAGAGCGAAGACCACAAATCGGTATCGGCTTTACCGTCGATATAGACGAAGCCCGAGGCCCAGCACATGGCGTTCGTCGCCATCGATTTCAGACCTTCGGTTTTACCGGAACCGGTGGTGCCGAGATAAAGCATGTGCGTTCTGGCATCGTTATTGTCGAACCAGACTTCTTCGCGTTCCTTGCCCGTGTTGCCGAGATAGAGAATACCGCCGGGTTTGCCGTTGCGGGCCTTTTTATCCTTGTGCTTGGCCCCGAGCGGCATTTTGAATGCGAGCGAGCGGTCGCGCGAATTCAGCCACCACAGATACATCAGCGCGAAGAAGAAAATGAAATCGGAATAAACCAGAAAAGGTTCGTAAAAATGAAAGCTGAAAGCGGCGAACAGGAACATGACCAGCGAATGGTCTGGCTGCATCAGCCAGTCGCCGATCCTGATATAAACAGGACGACCGTCGCGCAGGAGGGCTGTATGGGCGTATTGGTATTTTAGGTCGAGTGCCATGGTGCTTTTTATACCCTATTTCAGAGCCTTTTCAGTATACAAATATAGGCTTACCGAGGCATTAATTTTTGGCGAATCCGCGTCTTTATTGATTGTTAAGGAAGTCGTCGGCGGACATCGGCGCGCCTGCGACCGGCGGGGCGGCCTGCTGGGTAACGGCGGCTGTTGACGTTGCCGGTGTCGAGCCGCTGCGTGTCGCCCAAAGGAATATGACGAGCAGCAGGAACATCGCGATCACGATAACCGCAGCCCGGAAGATCCATTTCAGGATCCGGCACAGAATTCCGCCGCGCGTACAGGACGGAATGACCGCCGGGACAGGGTAGGAGGCGTTGCCGGCATAAGGTCCGATCTGGCCATGCGCTTTTTCCATGGCGCGGCTGACGGCCAAAAGGGCGCGTACGGCGCGGTCCTTGGTGGCGAAGGGCGCGATCGACATCACGTCCATGCGCGGCGTTTTCAAAACCAGCAGCCAAGTGCCGTCATTCTGTTCACGGACTTCGAGCGCCGAGGATTTCGTCTGTCCGAGCTGCATCTGCCACACAACCGGTGTCACGGCATCGGGCAGCGTCAGGATAAGGGTTCCGTCGATGACCTTGGCGCTAGAGCTGAATTTTTCCATGATTAGGCACTTCCTTTGACTTTTTTGATCGCGCGTTTTTTCGAGTTCGAATAATCGAGCGGTGGAATCGGGCGGGCGTTCGGAGAAGCCAGATATTCAGCGAGCATCGCGACGGCGTCTTCCATCTTCGGACGCGGGATCGGGCGCTCTGCCATTTTCTCTGCCTTGTAATGACACAGCGTGCCAAGTGCTTCGGCGTGGAAGGCCTGACGGCCCAGATTGTTCAGCGGATACCACAAGGCGCGGTCATGTCCGCGCAGCCATAGAAACTGCGCCGGGGCCAGAACGCCGCCTTCTTCACGCGCTGTCAAGAGCGCGCGTAAAAGCGCCGTATTCTCGTAAGCGTGCTGGTTGCATCTTGAAATGGTCTTGCCGATTTTATCGCGGTTTTTCAGCACTTTTCGCGCTTCGCGCAACAGCTTGCCGTCGATTTTCAATCCGCCGTTATGCGTCCAGCATTTGGCCATCGCGCCGAGCATCTGATCGCTCTCGGATCTTTTACGCTGCGCTTTCAAACAGAAGGCGGCGAGCAGAACCTGTTTATAGGGCGGGAGATGCAGCGGTCCGCGCCACGGCGCGCCGAGCTGCCGTCCGAAAACGCGCGAGGCCGCTTCCTGATCGAGCTTGCCGTCCGGCACCGGCACGTCGTAATAGGCGACCCATTCTTCGGGGCCCAGAGCTTCGGCGAACATTGGAAGTTCGGCAGGCACGGGCGCACCCGGCGCGCGCGGCGGCTGGTTGTTCGGATTGAATTTCACGAAGGGCGAAATATAGGGGAAGTTGCTTGACTGCCTGTCGAGCAGCGAGTTGATGTCATAGCGGCGGCGGTACTGGCTTTTCGGGCCGGCAAACAGCATCCACAAACCGGCCAAAATCAGAAGGCCGCTGAAAACGTAACGGAACGGGGTGAGGGCGACGGTTGAAATCAGCTGCATCGCCGGGCCGTTCAGCTCGGCTTTCGGCGTGTGCTTGGTGATCTCGTAAATCTGCCTGAAGGTGAAATTCTGGCCGTTCGCCGAATAAACGACCGCGTCATCGTCCAGAAACCAGGAACTGATCCACATTTCCCCGATCCGGACATAGCGGACGACATTGAGAATATTCTGGCTCTGGAAGTACCAAAGCAGCACTAAAAGCATAAAAACGACGGCTAAAAGCAGAAACCAGCCAATAGCATTGTCATGGGATGAGGGTCTGTCTGGTTGGCCTGCCAAGGGGGGTACCGCCGGAATACGTGGATTTAGTGGTTAACTCTATGGGAAACATAGCAAAATCCGTACTCAAACGCCAGATCAGAGATTATCGCGGATTTTAAAAGTTAATGCTTCCAAATTGTTTTGAAATGAGTATTATGCCCCACGATTTCCCCTCGGGAAGTCTCCAGGTGGCCGGCTTAGCACAGCGGTAGTGCAGCGGTTTTGTAAACCGAAGGTCGGGAGTTCAATCCTCTCAGCCGGCACCATCACTTCTCTACAAACGTGAAGTGAATCAAATCAATAGCTTAGTCAAAATTTTTATAGACTGAATAATGGTCAACCAGCCGGAATCTTTAAACCGGTTAACGGCCACACGCTTCCTATCGTATTGATTTGATTCAAAAAGCTATGCGAGGAGGTCTTTTTCAAAATGCCTTCGCTTATCAAGCAGAAGCTCTATAAAGCCCGACTTTCGCATAGCGAGGAGCGCGGAATGGAGAATGATAAAAGAGCGTTTGAAATACAGATGAAGTCAGAAGATTGATGCTAGCGGCATAATCATGAACGATACGCTGTTTTTCAATAGCCACATGCCATTGAAATGATTGCCATTGAGCGAGGACGTTTGAACAAATACCATTGGAGAAATTTGGAGAAACGGAGAATTGTAACGGCAATTTTTTGTATGCCTTTTAACTCTACTTATAGTCTGTCGATTTAAAGACATCATTTAGCTATTCATAGTGTGCATGGGTACTGCTCGTACAAACCATCGTCGAAAACCGTCAACTTTGCAGGAAATCTTTGCAAAGAATGTGCTTTTGCACCGTAAAAGGATGGGTATTTCCCAAGAAGAACTAGCGGAACGTTGCGGATATCACAGAACTTATATTGGCTCTGTTGAGCGTGCAGAAAGAAATATTACTCTTGCAACGATAGAAGCTTTTGCTTCTGTTTTTAAAGTTGCGGCATATAAATTATTGGTGCTTGAAGATGAGTAGTTTTCCGCAAAAACCAACTGATATGTCGCCAGAATTTTATGCTGCTTGTTTGGCGGTCACATCGAAAAGACCACGCACAGTTATTACGCATATTCTCGAACACGGCCATATAACAACAGAAGAATTAAGCGAACGTTACGGTTACGACCATCCCCCTCGTGCTGTGCGTGACGTACGCGAAAACGGAATTCCATTAGAAACTTTTAAGGTCACAAGCAACAAAACCGGGCGTCAGATAGCAGCCTACCGATTTGCGGATCCTACGCAGATTGTGGCTGGTAGGTTGGGCGGGCGTAAGGCATTTTCCAAACAGTTTAAAGAGCAGCTTATAGCGCATTACGGCGCTCGTTCAATGATGACGAATGAGCCGCTTGAGGCGCGTTATTTGCAAATAGATCACCGCATACCATACGAAATTGCAGGTAATAATGCGGCTGAGGGCGTTGAACATTATATGCTGCTTGATGCTTCTGCGCAGCGTGCAAAAAGCTGGTCATGTGAAAATTGTGAGAACTTTCGCTCTATAAAAGACCCTAACATTTGTGCTAATTGTTTTTGGGCTTTTCCTGAAAACTACGATCACGTTGCTATGCGAGAGGAGCGTAGATTGGATATTGTCTGGACGGGTTCAGAAATTTCCAATTTTAAAGCTCTTATAAAGCAGGCAGAAAAGCAGAAGATTTCGCCTCAAGAAATAATTAAGCAAGCCGTAGAAACCTTATTAGGCCGCTTCAAATAAGTCCTCTGTCTCAATCCTGTTTTGTTTCCATTCAGTATGGATGTTATTGGCAAGATTTCCTGAAACATAAAGACTTTCTATCGTTACTTCATGACGGCCATTGAGAGTTGCTTGAGAAGATCGCCCTGCTTCAAGTAGAAGGCGACGCATTGACAAGTGATCCGGCAAAGGTTCTCCATAAACTGTATCGCCAGTCATGCCATCATAAGATAGTAAGAATGGAACGCTGCGACGATTAAGCTCAACCAGGCCATTAATTAAAGATTCTCGTTCAAGCTGTGCAAAGTACCTTTTATCTCGGCCATATGTGGTCCCATGATAGGGGGGATCCATATAAACTAGGTCGTTTTCATTAGCGTTGCTTATGGTATCGGTAAAGTCGCCACAATAAAGTTCAGTTTTTCCTTTTAATAAATAACTTGCGGCCTTAATAGCCTCCCCCATCTTTGCAGGTTGAGTTCCCAATCTGCGTTTATCTGACGATTGGGTAAAGCGACCGTGTCTATTGAAGCGAACGGCGTTTTTAACGCAACGAGCCACAAGATAGAGTAATTCCACCGGGTCACGATTGTTATTAAAACGTTCTCGAACCTGATTGAAATAATCTACCCCACCTTCAATATGGCCTCTCCATATGGTCTCATATCTTGCGGATGTTTTATCAGGTTCTTCAATAATGGCGCGCCATAATTCGATTAACTCTGGCAGGCTATCACCAATTACAAAACGGCGAGCTAAGTCATGTCGGGCCGCATAAAGCGTAACTGCAGCAGATCCAGCAAAGGGCTCGTATAAAGTTTCAATCCCCTGAGGAAATAATTCGCATATATCCTTTGCAAGATTTCTCTTACTTCCTTGGTACGGGATCGGATGTGGGATTGTTTTTGTCATGCGTAACTCACAATTTTTTTGATACTTATAGTCATCATAGGCATTTTTTACTTGCTGAGCAAGTTGCATTTTATCGCATGTTTTTATCGGCATCCGAAGATGTGGAGAATGCTATTTTTCAGCGAAGGTGTGGAGAAAATTGATGGTGTCGTAATACTGAAAATGTTGAAACAAAATCTATGAACAATTACAATTAGTTACGGCAGAGAAATTTTATAAAATCGCGTCCGTCTGGGGCACCATTTTCTCAGAAAAACCAGACTTTTTAAGTCAATTCAGTATTTTGTCCGATTTGAAGCGCACTCAAGTGCCGTATTTTTGTCGTAAAATTGTCGTAAAATTGTCGTAATAATGCCGTTGTGCCGTTTTTTAGCATGCGTATGCTTTAAAAATGAGAAAGGAATTCACATGGCTAAAGATCTTAAAAGAGCTGAATTTGTAAAAGAGATGCGTGAAGAAAGAGCGTGGCCGCAAAGGCAGCTTGCTGATGTCTCGGGTATCAATCTTCGGACAGTACAGCGTTTAGAAAAAGATGGCACGGCTGCATTTGCAACCTTGATGGCAATTGCTGCGGCGTTCGAGATCGACGTTAAGCAGTTAAGACCTGCTTCTGGCAAGCAGAAAAAAGATCAGGCTAAATCAAACGTACATCTATTGCCGCGACTTACCTCAGGTAAAAGTATTGCTGATATTATTGGCGGCGCGGAGCTTTTTCAAATTAGCAATGATATTGCAGATGATGAAAGGGCAGTGAGCGCGATGAAATCCATCCTGGAACTATTCAAAGGCGATATTGTCAGGTGGTATGCCGCTGAACCTGCAAAGAGATTAGAAATTGAATTTGAATTATCACAAGAACTCAAGGGTCTAGAAAGCTATGGATTCTATCTGTTTGGAATTAAGCGGGAGATTCCAAAAATTGTAGATAATAAGAAAATACCAACAACGATGTGTACAATTTATATGAGTCATTCGGGTTCTCCAAAAATCATTCGAGATAAGAATTCTAATATGGTGCTCCCTGCTGTGCTGTCTGAAGTTGCTCGATAAACTAAGCTCAATTCTTACCTTACAAAGCCTCGCAAAGCATTTTTAGGCTTAGGAACAGGCATATAACGGCGAAAGCTTTTTTCAGATGTGCTTCGGGCAGGCGGTGTGCGAGGTTTGCGCCAAGCGGGGCCATTAATACGCTTGTGATGGATATGACTGCGAAAGCGGGAGCGTAAACAAAACCGAACATATAAGGGGCCGGTGCCATTTCCGGCAAGCCGCTCAGCAGATAACCCGCCGTACCGGCAATGGCGATGGGCAGGCCGATGGCAGAAGACGTGCCGATCGCTTTCTTGAATGCGATATTTTTATAGTTCAGGTAAGTGATGGTCAGAAAGCCGCCGCCGACTGCCGCAATCGCCGAGACCGCGCCGATCATCATGCCAATCACAACAACATACCAGGATCTCGAAGGCCGCTCGTCGGGTCTGGGCCGCCAGTTCAAAATCATCTGAACGGCGATCAGGGCCATAAAGCCGGAAAAGAAAACGGCAATATAGGCCGAATGTATGGCGGCAACAAAATGAGTGACCGTGAATGTGCCGAATATAATTCCGCATGACAAATTTATAAAGAGGTTCCAGGCGACATTGCCGTGTCTCGCATGCGCTCTCATGCTTGCGAGCGACGAGAAGATCATACATGCAAAGGCCGTGCCCAATGCATAGTGAACGATATGATCCTGATCGAAACCCTCATAGCGAAAAACAAGCGCTAGCAACGGCACCAATAACCCGCCGCCGCCAACACCCAGCATGCCGGCGATCAATCCGACCGCCAAGCCAAGCAATCCATAAATCATCAGCCATTCCATATCCAGCATCGTTGCAAAACTCCTTTGTCTGGTTCATTATGCCACTTCAAGTTAACTTGAGGTCAATCATTATGTTGGATATAAATGGAGTCTCTAAGGCTATGGGCCTGCCGGCCTCAACCATCCGGTTTTACGAGGAAAAAGGACTGATAAAATCCATCGGCAGGAAGGGCTTAAGGCGATTGTTTGACGATAGCGTTCTCGAGCGTCTGGCGGTCATTTCCCTCGCCCGGGATGCTGGATTTTCTTTGAGCGATATTAGGATGCTGGTTCAATCAGGCAGAAAGATCGACAGGTCGCGGCTCATTGCCAAGGCGGATGAGCTGGAGTGGCAAATCAGGCAGATGGCCATGATGCGCAAAGGGCTTTTACATGCCGCAGCCTGCAAGGCACCGAGCCATTTCGAATGCCCGAAATTCAAAAGGCTTCTGCGCCTGTCTGCAAAGAAATCTTCACGATCGAGGAGCTGACTCACGGGCGATATTCAAGGAGCGTCATAATCAATAAGCGGGGCGCGTTGATAAAGGCATTTATCATAGCGGGAAAGCCATTCGCGACAAAAGATCATCTGACCGAAAAATCTTTAAGCGAAGACGCGGAGCATGCAATTTTTCAACGAAGAGGTTTTAAAAATCACATCCTGAATCTGATGTGATGAGTGTCCTGAAGAATTTGCACGTCGTCGCGGGTGAGATTTATAACTGGTTTCAAATCATCGGGTACGGATTGTTTGCCGCCGACATAGCCGTCATAGACTTGCATGTGGGTCCAGCCGTTACCGCTTGATGGAATGCCGCCGGCTTCGGAGAAAGCATATAAGAGTTCGGCTGCAAAATTTGGTGTATTCGCCGCGCTTTCGAAAGATTGCTGGATGCCGGCAGGCAGTTCAATTCCGTCTTTTCTAAGAACGACAGTATATGCAGGCATGATCGTTTTCCCCGTTCATAAATATTGCCTATAGATTAGAACAAAAATGTTAATGTTATATGTAGATTAACAGATCGTAAAAATCACGGCGCGGGCGCTGTGCCGCCAACTGCTGGATAAAAGGGCAGGGCGTGTTTCTGCTTCAATAATTCCGCGAACATTTCCTTGCCGGGCACGGTTAATAACGCCGCTTCGGCGTAGGGCCAGAAACTTTCGAACAGGGGGCGTTTCTCTGGATAGAGGCGCGCATATTCCAGGGCCTGAACAAGGCATTCCAGTTTGTCCGCGTCATTACAAATATGCGAGCGCAGGGTTTTCTTTTCTTCGTATTCGATAAAAACATCCAGAAATTCCGGATTGCCGCTCAGTTCGGCGAGTTCCTGCGCGGCCTTGAGTTCGCGCGCCGCTTTTTCCTCGCGCGAGATTCCGCAACCTGGCGTGATGTCGCCGGCGCGCGCTTCGGGCAGATCGTGGATCATCATCATATGCGCACAGGCGATCGGATCGGCCCCGAGAATTTTCGCGAGATCGTAAGCAATGAATTGCGAACGGTACATATGTTCGGCGACGGTTTCGGGATTGGGGATGCCGCGCTTCACCCAGCCGGTGCGCGGCAGCGCTTTCAGTTTTCCAACTTCGTGATAGAACTCAAAACTCATATATTTTCTATAATGCGGCAATCATGGGATATGCAAGGAAATTTATAGACATAATTTCCAGAACAGGTGTAAATGCGACATATAAAAGGAAATGCGTACATGGATATCATCGTCACGAGCGAAAGCGAACTTAAGGTCCGTAGCTGTAGATTGGCTTTTGCCGGTTGTGAGGGAGCGAACATCATTCCCTGTAAAGTCCCGTCCGGTGTGAACGAGCAGCCATTTGATGATGAGACGTTGACTGGTGCGTTCAACCGTATTCGCAACGCGCGCGTGGTTCATCCCGGTGCCGATTATTATTACAGTGTCGAGAACGGAATCTTCAACGAGGCTGGCCGTTATATCGATCGCGCCGTCGTCGCGATCGCCAGGGGTGATGAAGATCCTCAATATACGCTGAGCGACGGCGTGGAATTTCCTGCGGCTGCGGTTGAGATAGCGCGCGAGCGCGGTTTCGAGCAATGGACCGTTGGCAAGATCATGGCCGAGATGGGAATTGTCAACCGCCATGACGATCCGCATCTGGATTTAAGCGGCAAAAGCCGTGCCGATTATATTATCGAGACGGCAGCCAAGGCCGTCGCGCAGCTCAACCTTTCCCGTTAGGTTACAGCGGAACTTCCCCGTCCCGGGCGTGTTTGCAACGGGTAAAGGAGAATTCCCATGACAATCAAGAAGGTTAGGCAAGGCTATCGCCTCGAATCCAAAAAAGGCAAGAATCTCGGCACTTACGACACGAAGGAAGGGGCCGAGAAGCGCGAGCGGCAGGTCCAGTATTTCAAGCATAAAAAAGGCTGAAGCCTGTCATGGCGGTTCAAGCCAAGAAGAATTTCCCGGTTGAAAAAGCGCGGCAGTATCTCGAGCCCGGTCCGATCGTGCTCGTCAGTTCCAGATACAGGGATGAAACCGATATCATGACGATGGGATGGTATACGGTGATGGAATTCACGCCGTCGCTGGTCGGCTGTATCATCTCCGGGGCCAATCACAGTTTCGACCTGATCCGCAAAAGCAAAGAGTGTGTCATCAATATTCCAACCCTTGATATGAAGACAAAGATCGTCGGTATCGGCAATTGCACGGGCAGCGAAGTTGATAAATTCGAGAAATTCAAACTGACTCCCGTAAAGGCGAAAAAGGTCAAAGCGCCGCTGATCAGGGAATGTTATGCCAGTTTCGAATGCAGGCTGCATGACGCGCGGCTGATCGACAAATATAATTTCTTTATCTTCGAAATCGTGAAAGCGCAGGTCGCGCGTGCGCCCAAACATCCGCGCACCATCCATTATCGTGGAGAAGGCGATTTCATGATTTCGGGCAAAAGCCTGAACATGCGGAAGAAATTCAAGCCCGGGAACCTGTAAATTCCATTATTTCTATGGACTTTTTCAATAAAAGCACATATTATATACCTATAAGTACAATATGGGATGGAATGCAGTATGACAGCCGGAAGACCCCGCGAATTTGATTACGATAAAGCCCTGGACCAGGCGATGCATGTCTTCTGGCAGAAGGGTTATGAAGGCACGTCGATGCCTGACCTGACCGATGCGATGGGCATCAACCGTCCGAGCATTTATTCCGCCTTCGGCAACAAGGAAGAATTATTCCGCAAGGCGCTCGAGCTTTATCTCAAGAAATCGATGGAGAAGGCACGCGAAGCTTTGAGCGCTCCGAAACTCCATGACGCGATTGAAAATTTCCTGATGGGTGCGGCTGGTGCCTATGCCTGTAACAAATCTCCAAAAGGCTGTATGGCCGTGCAGGGCGCGCTGGCCTGCAGTGACGAAGCGGAAAAAGTTCGTTTGGAAGCCACCAAGCGCCGCGAGGAAATGTTTGCCCTTCTGCATGAGCGTTTCGAGAAAGGCCTTAAGGATAAGGAACTGCCGCCGAAGACTGATACAAAGGCATTGGCGCGGTTTTATACGACTATATTGCACGGTATGTCCGTACAAAGTTCAAGCGGTACATGCGGCGAGGAGCTGGCCAAGATCGTGGAAAACGCCCTCAAGATTTTGCCGGTTTAAAAGACATCCATTAAAAAAGCCCGCCTGTATTCCGGCGGGCTTTTTTAATGGCGGGAGTGACCCCGTGGCATCAGCGATCGTTGTCGTTCGCACGCAGCCATTTCAGGATTGCCGGTTCGTATTCATCGGATTCAAAACGAGAGACTTCGGTGTTGAAAGACTGGCGCATTGATTTCGAGAAAAATAAATTTTGAAAATTGACTGGTTGCTGTTGCATGGCGGGCTATCTTTCTAGTTGATCCATTTCGAGATTGAAGAATCACGAATATCGAGGGAACTGGCAGCATAAGCCCTGTACGCAAGTTCCGCCAGATAGTCATCTTCACGGTTATTGGCACGGTCGAGGATCGGGGTCGTTTTTCTGAAATGTTTCATGGCTTTTCCTTTATATTCTGTATTGTGTACCGATAAGTACAAATATAAGCGAGGAAAGTTAAAGCGTCAATGCTTTTTTATACCATTTGGTAATATATTTTATTATTTAATTAAATCAGTCCCTTAGGAGCCGGACAGGGTCCTGAACAATTCCCGTTCGATGCGGGAATCGGGCACGAGCCAGATAAGCGCGACCACCACGTAGAAAACCTCCGGCAGCCAGCTGACGTAAAAAGCAGAACCTATTCCGAGCATATAAAGCACGAGGGATAACGGGCCTTTGAAGTCATGTGCCAATGCCCGGGAGATAACGGATTCGCTGTTCTTTATCATGATGACTTTTTGCAAAATCGAATAAGCTGCCGCTGCGCATAAAAGATTTACGCCGTATAGCGCGACAGGGAGTGATTCAAAATGATTTTCTCCCATCCAGCCCGTCGTGAAAGGGACAAGCGAGAGCCAGAAAAGCAAATGCAGATTGGCCCATAGAATTTTGCCGTTGATCTTGTCGGTGGCCATCAGCATGTGATGGTGGTTATTCCAGTATATGCCGATATAGATAAAACTGAGGACGTAACTCAGGAAAACCGGCAAGAGCGGTTTCAGCGCGTTGAAATCCGCGCCATGCGGGACTTTGAGTTCAAGCACCATGATGGTGATGATAATAGCGATAACACCGTCGCTGAAGGCTTCGAGTCTTTCAGTTGTAAATTTTTTTGCCATTTAACGCCCGGCCCCTTTTTAAGTTCCCCGATCAGGTCGATTTTATTTCGCCGATTATGGCATATTTGCGGGTGTTTGCGATTGAAAAATCACCGATGAGTGCCATTTTAAAGATCTATAAGCACAAAGGTCATTTTAAGGGGATTTCACCATGCATGTCACACATAATACGCTCTCGGAAAATATCAGGGGTCAGGCGGTCGAGCTTTTGAATAAGCACCTGGCTGCGGCGATCGATCTGCATGCGCAGGTCAAACTTGCGCACTGGAACGTGCGCGGGCCCGCCTTTATCGCCATTCATGAACTTTTCGACAAGGTCGCGGCGGAAGTCGAGGAATTTTCCGACATGATCGCCGAACGTACGGGCGCATTGGGTGGTGTAGCGCAAGGCGGACTGCAAACCGCGCTTGATAAATCTTTCCTCGTGCCTTACCCGCTCGGCATCGCCGATGAGAAGCAGCATGTGTTCGCCGTTTCCGCCGCGCTCGCCGCTTTCGGACAATCGACGCGCGAGGCGATCGCACAGGCGGAAGGATTCGACGATCCGGCGACGGCCGATCTGTTCACGAATATCACCCGCGCTATCGATCAGCAATTATGGTTCGTCGAGTCCCATAACAGCCATTAACAATAATGCACGATATCATAGCGCATCTTCACATGAGTCTGACGGGATGGACATGGAGCTTCGGCTTCCTGCATCTCTTTATTTCCATTCCGACGGCCATTCATATCCTGTTGCGCAAAAATGATGACGGGGCCGCCATCAGCTGGATCGGGCTCGTTCTGCTGTCGCCGTTTCTTGGCAGTTTTATCTACTGGATATTCGGGATCAACCGTATCAGGCGGCATGCGAAGCGGGCGCGGCCCAGGGAAGACGAGATCGAATTAAACCCGGTCGACAAATTCAAAGACAGCGTTCCCGAGAAATGGCTCGCGCTGATGCATAGCGGCTTGTCGATTCACAAAGCGGATTATCTCCCGGGGAATCATGTTAAAGTCCTGGTGAATGGCGATGAGACATATCCAGAGATGCTCAAGGCAATTGAGAGCGCGCAGCAGAGCGTTTTAATGTCGAGTTATATTTTCGACTATGACAGTGCAGGCAAGAAATTTGTTGATGCCCTGTGCGCGGCGCATAAACGCAATGTTTCGATACATATACTGATAGACGGTATCGGCCTCGGCTATAAATGGCGCATGGCGGACTGGAAGCTCAGGCGTTGCGGTATTAAAACCGCGCGGTTCTTTCCGGCGAAATGGTTTTCCCGCTCGCGCTTTATAAATTTGCGCAATCACAGGAAAATATTATCAGTCGATGGGAAAGTGGCTTTTATCGGCGGGATCAATATCCGCGAAGGTAACATCCTTAAGAACAATCCGCGATCGCCCGTGCAGGATCTTCATTTTGAAATTCGCGGCCCTGTCATCGGCCAGATCGACCGGGTCTTCGCCGAAGACTGGTTCTTTTCGAAACATAAACATATAAGGCTGCCGCCAGTGGACACGGGTGGGGACGGCAAGATCATCAGCCGCATTCTTCCCGACGGGCCGGATGAAAATTACCAGAAACTGAAATGGACGTTGTTGGGCGCGATCAATGCTGCCGAACATTGTATCAGGATTCTAACGCCTTATTTCATCCCCGATCTCGTCCTGATGAGCGCATTGCAATCGGCATCGCTGCGCGGCGTATCCGTCGAGGTCATCGTACCGGCGCGCAGCAATATTCTATTCTTTAACTGGGCGATGCGTGCCAATTTCCCGCAGCTTCTCCAGTTTGGAATAAAAATATACCAGTCGCCGAAGCCTTTTGATCACAGCAAGATATTCCTGATCGACAATATGTGGTCCTTTATCGGTTCGAGCAACTGGGACGCGCGAAGCCTCGATCTCAATTTTGAAATCAACATGGAATGTTATGATCCGTCGTTGAACGCGCAATTGACCGAGATTTTTGAGGGCAGGCGCGTACGGGCTGACGGGATCCGCACAACGAAATATTCCCTGTCACGCCAGCTTCTTTACAATCTTTTCCGCCTCGTTTCGCCGTATCTCTAGGAGATTTGGCTTGCATTCGAGCACGCCTGTCTTCATTTTAACGCCGATGAAGAAAAATTTCTGCGGTATTGATTTTGGGACCTCGAATTCGGCGATGAGCGCCGGGGGGCTCACGCGTGCCGTTTCGCTGGTGCCGCTCGAGGACGGGAATGTCACGCTCCCGAGCGCGGTCTTCTTCAATACCGAAGACGGGCATGTCGCGTTTGGCCGCGACGGTATGCAGCAATATCTCACAGGTTACGAAGGTCGCCTGATGCGGTCGCTTAAATCCATTCTCGGCAGCGATCTCATCAAGGAAACCACGCAGATCGGCATGACCAAGATCGATTTCCGCCAGGTCATCGGGTTGTTCGTCGCTCATATCAAGGCGCAGGCACAAGATTATCTGGATTTCGAACTTGAAAACGTCGTGATGGGCCGCCCGGTGCGTTTTGTCGATGACGACGACGTCGCGGATAAACGCGCCGAAGATGAATTGCGCGGCATCGCCAAGGCGCAGGGTTTCAAGAATATCCATTTCGAATATGAACCGCTGGCCGCCGCGCGTGATTATGAGAGCGCAATCCAGCAGGAAGAACTGGTGCTCGTGTTCGATATCGGGGGCGGTACGTCGGACTTTTCCGTCGTACGATTGTCGCCGCAGGCACGCACGAAAGAGGACCGCAGCAAGGACATTCTTGCGAATGAAGGTGTTCATATCGGCGGTACGAATTTCGACCAGAAACTCAGCCTGCAGACGGTTATGCACGACCTCGGCTATAAAACAAAATTCAAAAGCGGTCTAGATTTGCCGAACACGCCGTATTCCGACCTTTCGACCTGGCATATGATCAACCTGCTTTATACCCAGAAAAGCATATCCGGCATTAAATCCATGCTGCCGCTGGTTGAGAAACGCAATCTGCTCGAAAGATTTGTGCGGGTTCTGGAAGCGCAGCGCGGGCATGAGATCGCCGAGAAAGTCGAGCATGCAAAGATCGCGCTTTCAGACAGTGAGAAAACAATTCTTGATCTCAACAAGATTGAGAAATCATGGGAACGCAAGATAACGGCGGCGGATTTGAAGAAAGCAATCGATCGCGATATCGATCGTATCGTCGACACGGCGCAGAAAACCGTGATTCAAAAGGCGGGGCTTGCCATTAAAGATATCGATGCGATCTTCATGACCGGCGGTTCGACCGGATTGCCGGGCTTCGAGCAGAAAATCCGCGCCATGTTCCCCGAGGCGCGCATACAATATGGCGACCGTTTCTCAAGCGTCGCGAAAGGCCTCGGGCTTGCGGCGGCGGAATATTACGCCTGAGCCGCTTTCTTAAGCGCATTCTCAAGATCGTCTTTCAGATCATCGATATCTTCGATACCGACGGAAATGCGCACCAGCCCGTCACCGATCCCGAGTTTCGCACGTTCCGCCGCCGGGATGCTGGCATGGGTCATGATGGCCGGATGCTCGATCAGGCTTTCGATGCCGCCGAGACTTTCGGCCAGTGTGAATAACCTGGTCTCTTTCAGGAACGAGGTCGCCGGGGCGAGGCCGCCCTTGATGGTCGTTGTGATCATGCCGCCGAAACCTTTCGGCATCTGGCGTTTGGCGAGCGCGTGTTGCGGATGGCTTTGAAGGCCCGGATAGATCACGCTCTCGATGGCGGGATGTTTTTCCAGCCACTGCGCGATCTCAAGTGCGCTTTCGCTATGGCGCTGCATGCGCAGTCCCAGTGTTTTTACGCCCCGGTGCATCAGGAAACTGTCGAAAGGCCCGGCGATACCGCCGATGGCTTTCTGCAGGAAACGCAGTTGTTCGCCAAGCCCGTCGTCCGCGACGACGACAATGCCGCCGATGACATCCGAATGACCGTTGATATATTTGGTCGCTGAATGAACGACGATATCCGCACCGAGATTGAGCGGTTTCTGGATCCATGGCGTAGCGAAAGTATTATCGACGACGGTCAGGAGGCCCTTTGCTTTTGCCCTCTTTGCAATTGCCTCGATATCGACGAGTTTTAAAAGCGGATTTGTCGGTGTCTCGAGCCAGACCATTTTTGTATTAGGTTTGATTGCGGCTTCGATGCTCTCGGGGTTTGTCAGGTCGACATAGGAAATATCCAGCCCGGCGGATTTGCGGCGGACGCGCTCGAACAGGCGGTAACTGCCGCCGTAGAGATCGTCGGTGGCAATTATGTGCGATCCTGCATCGAGAAGATCGAGGATTGTCGCGATGCCCGCGAGACCTGATGCGAAGGCAAAACCGTGATTGCCGTCTTCGAGTGTGGCAACCGCGCGTTCGAAAGCATAGCGCGTCGGGTTGTGCGCGCGGCCATAGTCGAAACCTTTATGAACGCCCGGCGCTTCCTGCGCGAAAGTAGAAGTCGCATAAATCGGTGTGATGACGGCACCCGTTGTCGGGTCGGGATATTGCCCGCCATGGATCGCCAGCGTATCGAATTTCTGGTTGTTGTTTTTCGTCATGTCAGTTCTTTCCTGTCCGTTTACGCAAATGGTTTAAAAAATCGATCGGGGTGATAAGACCGAGGAACTGGCCTTTATCGGTGACAGCCGCGACCCGACCTTTCTCGAAAACCGGGAGAAGATCGGTAAAAGGCTGGTTGAGGCTTAATTTCACGAGTTTGTTATTCATGATATCGCCGGCATTGATCGCGAACCCCGCCGGGTTACCGACGACCGCCATCAACACATCCGTCTCGTCGATCAGCCCGACGATCTCATTCTCTTCCATCACCGGCACCTGCGACACGTCGAAAGTTTTCATCTTGGAATAGACATGCTGCAGCGTTTCATCCGGCGTGACCGAGACGACATCGCCGCGCAGGTAAGGGCGTGCGATCAGGTCGCGCAGGTCATGCGTTTCCGTTTCATGGGTCAGGCCCTGATCGTGCAACCAGAAGGGATTATAAATCTTCGAGAGATATTTATTGCCGCTGTCACAGACGAAGGTCACGACGCGCTTCGGCGTTTTCTGCGCGCGGCAGTAACGTAAAGCTGCGGCGATCAGCGTGCCTGATGACGAACCGCAGAGAATGCCTTCCCGGCGCAGCACTTCACGCGAGGTCTGGATGCTTTCTTCGTCGGGTATCGTATAGGCTTGTTTCACAAGGCTTAGCTCGAAATTTTCCGGGATGAAATCCTCGCCGATCCCTTCGACAAGCCAGCTGCCGGGCTCGATCATAATGCCGTGATTGATGAAGGGAGCGAGCACCGAGCCTTTTGGATCGGCCAGTATCATCTCGGTCTTTGGCGAATGTTTTTTGAAATAGCGGCCAATGCCCGTGAGTGTGCCGCCGGAGCCGACACCGCAGACGATGGCATCCACGTCATGGTTCATCTGCTCCCAGATTTCCGGCGCGGTGTGTCCTTCATGCGCGCGCGGGTTCGCGGGATTTTCAAACTGGTTGATGTAGAACGCGTCGGGCGTGTTTTCGGCCAGTGCTTTTGCCTTATCCTGATAATAATCAGGATGGCCTTTGCCGACATCAGAGCGCGTCATGACGATCTGTGCGCCCATCGCACGCATATGGAAGATCTTTTCCTGGCTCATTTTATCGGGAATGACGAGGATCAGCTTGTAGCCTTTAAGCGCGGCGATCAGCGTAAGGCCAAGCCCCGTATTACCGGCTGTGGCCTCGACAAGCGTATCGCCGGGCTTGATCAGGCCGTCGCGTTCCGCCGCCTCGATCATGGAAAGCGCAATGCGGTCCTTGACCGAGCCGCCGGGATTCTGGCTTTCAAGCTTCAGGAATAATTCGCACGGACCTGTATCGATATGACTGATTTTGACGAGCGGCGTATTGCCAATGAGATCAAGCACGGAATGATCGCTTTGAATATGGTTGCGGGGAGAAGATTGTGTATTCGGGAACGGGATAATCATGTTCTGTTTCTCTAGATAGTCCTGAATGGCTTATTTTCAAATATTCAGGAGATTGTTGTCGTGCAAGCGTAAGCGCGCCTTCGGGGGCGGTTAAAAAAATCAGCAGCAACAGCAACACATGAGGAACATGGTGATAACGATATAGGCGAAATTTTTTAAATGCAATTAATTTTTAAAAATTAACGGGCGTAATAGGCCCAGAACACGGCAAGGGCATCATTGACGGCTTTGGGGATGGCCTTTTTATTGATGCGTTTATCCACGCCGAGCAGGCGGCGCGTATGCAGGTCGCTTTCCAAAAGGGCTTTCAACTGGGTGGCTGCCACCCACGGATCGGCTTTGGTGACTTTGCCTTTCTTCATTTCCTCTTCAAGGATATCCGCCACGCGGCCCCAGGCCTTGCGGATACCGCATTCATAAACATGTTTACCCATATCGACTTTATCGACCTGCGCGATCACCGCGCGTTTGAGATCGATCATTTCCTGCGACAGGATGAAATGGAGATATTCATAACCGAACAATTCAAATTTATCTTTGATATTCAGTTTCTTATCGAGAACTGAATAGGCTTTCTCCGCGAGTTTGCGGGCATTGGCCAGCATGACGGCTACGAATATGTCTTCCTTGCTGGAGAAATAATTATAAAGCGTCGCTTTCGACCCGCCGACACAGGTCGAAATTTCAGACATGGAAATGCCTTCATAGCCATTCTCCAGAAAAAGATTGCTGGCGATATCTATGATTTTTTGTCGTTTCTCTTCTGTCTTTACGCGCATTAAGACCTATTCTCAAGAACACTTGACGGGCGGAGCCCGCCGGGTGTATAACTGTACTGTACAGTTTAGTTTACATTATGGATGATTCCGGTGCAACCCATTTTTTACCGCCCCCTTCTGACCGCCGCTGCCTTGAGCTTTCTTCTGTCGGGGTGTGCGAATATTCCCAATCTTGAAAAGCTTTTTACACCTAACTCGATGTCATTCTATGAAACATCGAAAAGTTTTCAGGCGAAAAAAGAAACTTCATGGCCGGGTGAGACATGGTGGACGGATTATAACGATCCGCAATTGGCCGCATTGATCGAGCAGGGGCTTGAAAATTCGCCGGACCTCGGGCAGGCAAGCGCGCGCGTGCATCAGGCGGAAGCGATTGCCGAGCAGGCGGGTTCTGCGCTTTATCCAGACCTGACGGGCAATGCATCTTTGCAAAAAGTTAAACAGAGTTATTATAACGGTGCGCCGGTCGATTTCGTGCCGCACGGTTTTAAAGACTCTGCCCGTGCGACGATTGACCTAAATTACCAGCTCGATTTCTGGGGCAAGAACCGCAAGGCACTGGCCTCGGCTGTCTCGGAAGTTGAAGCCGCGAAACTTGAGCAAACGCAGGCAAAACTAACTTTATCGACATCTATCGCCGAGACATATGCATCCCTTGTTCAGTATTATGCCGAGCTTGAGGCGGCGCAGGACGCTCTCGACGTGCGCGGCCAGACCGCGAAGCTTTATAAAGAGCGTTATGATAACGGTCTTGAGAATGTCGGCACCTATGACCAGCAGATCGCGGCGCAGTCGAACGCCGAAGCCGAGATCGAGGCGTTGAATGAATCGATCGCGCTGACCAAGAACAGGCTTGCCGCCTTGACCGGCGCGGGACCCGACCGCGCGCTCGACATCGGCAAACCGAAAACGGCGAAAATCAAATCTTTCGGCCTGCCGAAAAACCTGCCGGCGGAATTGCTCGGCCGTCGTCCGGATATCCGCGCGGCTTTATACCGCACACAGGCGGCGGCGAAACGTATCGATGTCGCGCGTACGGAATTTTATCCGAATGTCGATCTGGCCGCGTATTTCGGCCAGCAATCGCTGGGGCTTGATCTCTTCACGAAGAAGGGCTCGTTTATCGGTGCGTTCGGCCCAGCGATTACCCTGCCGCTCTTCGACAGCGGACGTATCGCAGGGAATTACAAATCGGCGCGCGGCGATTATGAGCTGAGTGTCGCGCAATATAACGGCATTATCGTCAAGGCTTTGAATGAAGTCGCAGATGCCGCCGTCAGTGAAAAAGCGTTGAGCGCGCGTACTGCGAAAATCCAGAAAGCTGCCTCGGCTTCAGAGCGTGCCTATAACGTCGCGCTTCAGCGCTATAAAGGCGGTCTGGCGACCAATCTTGATGTATTGCGGGCGGAAGATTCGCTTATCGTCAGCCGCCGCGCGCTCGCCGATATCCATGCGCGGGCTTTCCTGCTCGATGTGCAGATGATCAGTGCACTGGGCGGCGGGTTCCAGGACAAGAATGAAAAATAACGGAGAAAGATATTTCCATGGCTGAAGAAAATAACGCGAAAGACAAATCATCCGGCAAGAGAGGCAAAATGTTTGCCATTCTCGGCCTTGTTATCATCGTGGTGGCGAGTGCTTACGGCGCGTACTGGTTCCTGATCGGGTCGCGATACGTGTCGACAGATAACGCCTATGTCGGCGCGGAAATTGCGCAGGTTACATCGACGGTCGGCGGTATCGTGAAGACCGTCAATGTCATCGACACCCAGAAAGTGAAGGCGGGCGACGAACTTGTCGTTATCGATGACGAAGACGCGAAACTTGCCGTGGCGCAGGCTTCGGCGCAACTCGCCCAGATGCAGACAAATCTCGACCGCGCGAAGATCGATTTCGACCGCCGTCAGGCGCTTGCCTCATCGGGATCCGTATCGGGCGAGGAACTGACGACAGCCGAGAACGCTTACAAGGCCGCGCAGGCCGCTTATGACGCGACAAAGGCGATTGGCGATCAGGCGCAGATCGATCTCGGGCGGACTGTCGTGCGCGCGCCGATCGATGGTGTGATCGCGAAACGCGTCGTCCAGCTCGGCCAGCGCGTGCAGGCGGGCACGCAACTTCTCTCTGTCGTCCCGCTCGATAAAGTTCATGTCGATGCGAACTTCAAGGAAGTGCAACTGCGCAAGGTGAAAATCGGTCAACCGGTCGAGCTTCAGGCGGATATATACGGCAATAGCGTGACGTTCCACGGCAAGGTCGCCGGTTTTGCAGGCGGCACGGGTGCGGCTTTCGCGCTGATCCCGGCACAGAACGCATCCGGCAACTGGATCAAGGTGGTGCAGCGACTTCCCGTGCGTGTCGAGCTTGACGCGTCCGAGCTTGCGGCGCATCCATTACAAGTCGGTCTGTCGATGGATGCCAAAATCGATATCTCCGGCAATAAAGAGAAATAAAAATGAACGAAGCTGCCAATAAAGAGGCCGGGCCTTTATCAGGGTCGAATCTTTTAATCGCCGGTTTACTGCTGGCGGCTTCGAATTTCATCGTCGTTCTCGACATGACGATCGCCA